>NZ_AVOF01000129.1:0-97549 GCF_000465935.2 Pseudomonas sp. EGD-AK9 | reverse complement strand
GCGTGGGTGGCGGTGGGCAGGACGAGGGCCAGCGCCGTGCTGCCGATCAGGGCCAGAGGAAGGGCGTTGCGTGCGGTCATTGTTGTTGTGCTCCCAGTTTTTGAACAAACCGTCCCCCTGCCGGCCTACTCGGGGCCCGCATGATGGGAGGGTGGTGGGTGCCCCGGCGGGGCGGCAGACCGGCCGTCATGGCCGGTCATTGCCAGGGGCTGGGGTCAGCCTCCGGCGAATCCGGTGCGATGGCGTCTGGCGGCGATGGATGCCGTGCGGGCGAGGCGGTGCTGCGCTTGGGAGAAGACGAGAGTGGTCATGGTCTGGCCCTGGTTCTTGTTGTTATTGGTGTTATACGTCGTCATACAACTGTGCGGATTATCGACAGCCTTTTCTGCGCTTGTCAACGCATGCCTAGACCAAGGTCGCAGGTGCTTCTCGTCTGTAATTGCCGTTTTATCTGGATTGATGCTGGCTAAGGGGCTCTGGCCTGGGCTTCGCGCGGTTGGCTGCAGGGCAGCGGGTCTCGTTATTGTTGTGTGATAACGTATGACATTTCCAGTCATCGCCCGGAGACACCATGCCCGATTGCCTGATTGAAGCCGCCCACCAGCTGAGTCGCCTGATCGACCCGCAGGAGTTGGTGCGCAGCGCCGCGGATAGCGGCCTGTTTCAGCCGGGCGAGGTCAAGGTGCGACTGAACCTGTACCAGCAGCATTGCGTCGGCGGCGAGCCGGGCGACTTCGTCCAGCTGATCTTCTAGGTGTTGGCCGGCCGCAGCGACGAGGACAAGCGCGCCCTGTCGCGCCGGGTGGTGCGCGGCTGCCGCAGGTGCCGACGGTTTCCCTGGATGTGCGCGACATTCGGTGGGAAAGCTTCGGCAACCGGCGCAATTGCCTGGGCGATTAGCCGGGTTCGAGCAGGCGCGGCCCTGCCCCTTGCTCGCCGAGCTGATCCTGGGGGTTGCGCAGCGGGCAGTCCTGCATCGACAGGCAGCCGCAGCCGATGCAGCCGGTGAGCAGGTCGCGCAAGCAGGTCAATTGTTCGATGCGCGCGTCCAGGTCGCGTTGCCACTGCGCGGACAGGCGCTGCCAGTCGGCCGCCGTGGGCGTGTGGTCGGCAGGCAGGCTGGCCAGCGCGGCGCCGATGTCGGCCAGGGGAATGCCCAGGCGCTGCGCCACCTTGATGATTGCCACCCGGCGCAGCACCTCGCGCGGGTAGCGGCGCTGATTGCCGGCATTGCGCTGGCTGTGGATCAGGCCCTTGGCCTCGTAGAAGTGCAGGGTGGAGATCGCCACTCCGCTGCGTTCGGCCACCTGGCCGACGCTCAGGGGGCGCTCGAAACGCGGGTTGCAGGGCGACATGAAAAATCCCTCTTGACCTCAAGTTAAGTTGAGGTTTTACCCTCGGCCACCTCGATTGACAACCCCGAGGGCATTTCCATGCAGGACAGAGTTCGACTGGTACTGATCTACGGCAGCGTGCGCGAGGGTCGCTTCTGCGACCGCGTGGTGGCCTGGGCGTGCGAGCAGATCGCCCAGCGCAGCGAGTTCGAGCTGAGCCTGGTCGACCCGGCCGCGATGTTCCGCCAGCCTGGCGAGGCGCCCGGGGCGGGCGAGGCGCGGCATCAGGCGTTGCAGCAGTTGCTGCGCGCCGATGCCTTCCTGATCGTCACCCCGGAGTACAACCACGGCTATCCGGCGGCGCTCAAGCAGTTCATCGACGAGGTGCCGGCCTCCTGGGAGGCGCGCCCGGTGGGCTTCGTCAGCTATGGCGGGGTGTCCGGCGGCCTGCGCGCGGTGGAGCAGCTGCGCCAGGTGCTGGTGGAAATGCACGGCATGACGGTGCGCAGTTCGGTGAGTTTCGCCAATGCCTGGGAGCAGTTCGACGAGCGCGGCCGGCTGCGCGAGCCGCGCCACGCCAACTCGGCCATGGCGCACCTGCTGGTGCAGCTGAACTGGTGGGCGCAGACCTTGCGCGCCGGGCGCGAGCGGGTGGCTTATGAGCGGGTCAGGGGGTAGGGGCTCCTGCCAGGTACCGAGGCTTGCGGGCAGGCGGCGATTTGCTGAAGCTGCGCGGGTCGCCATTGACCGGAGAAGAACATGCAGCTGGCTGCCCCCTTTCCCATTCTGCGCAGCTTCGACGAGTTGCGCGCACGGGCCTTCTATATCGATTACCTGGGTTTTGCCGAGGATTGGGCGCACCGTTTCGAACCGCAGCTGCCGCTGTACCTGCAGCTGTCGCGCGGGCGTTGCGTGCTGCATCTGTCCGAGCACCATGGTGACTGCTGCCCTGGCGCGGCGCTGCGTATCGCCTGCGACGATCTGGATGGGCTGCTGAACGAACTGCGCGGCAAGGACTACGACTTCGCCCGACCTGCCATCGTCGCGCAGCCCTGGGGACGTGATCTGGCGCTGAGCGATCCGTTCGGCAATCGCCTGATCTTTACCGAGCCGAGCTGAGAACGCTGCGTAGGAGGCGGCTGGCCGGCGATGCTCCTAACGGCAGCCGGCAGCGCGGGATCGATGGCAACAACGAGGTAGCCCGCAATGCAGCCGGGCGACGAGAGCTGGCGTTGGGTGGATGAACACAGCAGCATCCACCCTGCGCCTGACGCTTAGCCGCGGTAGTAGCGCTGCGGCACGAACGGCGTCTTGGCCACCTTCATCGCCACGCGCTTGCCGCGCACCAGGGCCCAGACTTCGCTGCCCACGGCGGCGTGGCTGGCCTTGAGGTAGCCCATGGCCACCGGCGCGCCGAGGGTCGGGCCGAAGCCGCCGCTGCACACCCGGCCGATCACCTGGCCTTCGCTGTCGACGATCTCGGCGCCTTCGCGTACCGGCACGCGCTCCTGCGGCAGCAGGCCGACGCGCTTTTCCGCCACGCCGTCGCGCTGCTGTTCGAAGATGCGTCCGGCGCCGGGGAAGTTGCCGGCGCGCTCGCCGCCTTCGCGGCGCACCTTGGAGATGGCCCACAGCAGGCTGGCTTCGATCGGCGTGGTGGCGCTGCTCATGTCGTGGCCGTACAGGCACAGGCCGGCTTCCAGGCGCAGCGAGTCACGCGCGCCGAGGCCGATGGCCTCGACTTCCGCTTCGGCCAGCAGGCTGCGCGCCAGGGCTTCGGCGTGCTCCACCGGCACCGAGATCTCGAAACCGTCTTCGCCGGTGTAGCCGCTGCGGCTGACGATGCATTCGCTGCCCAGCAGGCGCACGCGGGCGACCTGCATGAAGGTCATCTTGCTCACCTCGGGGGCCAGGCGGGCCAGCACCTCGACGGCCTTGGGGCCTTGCAGGGCGAGCAGGGCGCGCTCCTCGAACAGGCACTCGATCCGGCACTGCTCGCCGATGTGCTGCTTGAGGTGAGCCAGGTCCTGCTCCTTGCAGGCGGCGTTGACCACCAGGTACAGGGTGTCGTCGCCGAGGTTGGCGACCATCAGGTCGTCGAGGATGCCGCCGTTCTCGTCGGTGAACATGGCGTAGCGCTGCAGGCCCACCGGCAGGTCGATGATGTCCACCGGCACCAGGGATTCCAGGGCGCGCGCGGCGTGCTCGCCGCGCAGGAGGATTTGGCCCATGTGCGAGACGTCGAACAGGCCGGCGGCGTCGCGGCAGTGCAGGTGTTCCTTCATCACGCCCAGCGGGTACTGCACGGGCATTTCAAAGCCGGCGAAGGGCACCATGCGCGCGCCGAGTTCCAGGTGCAGGGCATGTAGCGGGGTTTTGGCGAGGGTCTCAGAGGTCATTTCGATTTCCTGTAGGGTGCGCCGCGCGCACCGGGTCGTGAGCAATGCGTGTGTCGGATGGGATCGTTGCTGCGCGCGGCCTAGGCGGCCCCGCACACCCGACGAATCAGCATTCGATGATATTGACGGCCAGACCGCCGCGAGCGGTTTCCTTGTACTTGCTCTTCATGTCGGCGCCGGTCTGGCGCATGGTGCGGATCACCTTGTCCAGCGAGACGAAGTGCTGGCCGTCGCCGCGCAGGGCCATGCGCGCGGCGTTGATCGCCTTGACCGAGCCCATGGCGTTGCGCTCGATGCAGGGCACCTGGACCAGGCCGCCGATGGGGTCGCAGGTCAGGCCGAGGTTGTGCTCCATGCCGATCTCGGCGGCGTTCTCCACCTGGTTGACGCTGCCGCCGAGCACTTCGCACAGGGCGCCGGCGGCCATCGAGCAGGCCACGCCGACCTCGCCCTGGCAGCCGACTTCGGCGCCGGAAATCGAGGCGTTTTCCTTGTACAGGATGCCGATGGCGGCGGCGGTGAGCAGGAAGCGCACCACGCCGTCCTCGTTGGCGCCGGGCACGAAGCGGGCGTAGTAGTGCAGCACCGCCGGCACTATGCCGGCCGCGCCGTTGGTGGGGGCGGTGACCACGCGGCCGCCGCTGGCGTTTTCCTCGTTCACCGCCAGGGCGTAGAGGTTGACCCAGTCGAGCACGCTGAGGGTGTCGCGCAGGCAGGCTTCGGGGTGCTCGCTGAGCTGGCGGTGCAGCGCGGCGGCGCGACGCTTGACCTTGAGCCCGCCGGGCATGATGCCCTCGTTGCGGCAGCCGGCGGTGACGCAGTCCTGCATCACCTGCCAGATATTCAGCAGGCCGGCGCGGGTCTCCGCCTCCGGGCGCCAGGCCGCCTCGTTGGCCAGCATCAGCTGGCTGATCGACAGCTTGTGTTCGGCGCACAGCGCCAGCAGCTGCTTGCCGGTGGTAAAGGGATACTGCAGGGCGGTGCTGTCCTCGACGATGCGGTCGGCGCCGGCGGCCTGTTCGTCGACCACGAAGCCGCCGCCCACCGAGTAGTACTCGCGGGCGCGCAGCTGCAGGCCGGCGGCGTCGAAGGCGCGGAAGATCATGCCGTTGGGGTGGAAGTCCAGCGGCTTGCGGATCATCGCCAGGTGCTGCTTCTCGACGAAGGCGATGGTCTTTTCGCCGAGCAGGTTGATCTGCCCGGCGCCGCGGATGGCGGCCAGGCGCTCGGCGATGCAGCTGGTGTCGACCGTGTCGGGCTGCTCGCCCTCCAGGCCGAGCAGCACCGCCTTGTCGCTGCCGTGGCCCTTGCCGGTGGCGCCGAGCGAGCCGTACAGCTCCACCTTGACCGAGTCGGTGGCGGCCAGCAGGCCGTCGCGCTTGAGCCCCTCGACGAAGCGCGCGGCGGCGCGCATGGGGCCGACGGTATGCGAGCTGGACGGCCCGATACCTATCTTGAACAGATCGAAAACGCTCAGTGACATGTCGTACTCCTGGCGGCGCCGGTTGGCCCCTCCCCTGAGAGAGGGGAGGGCCGGCGCCCGCCTTATCAGTCAGCGTAGACCGGGAAGGTGGCGCAGAGGTCGGCGACCTGACCACGGACACGCGCGATCACCGCCGGGTTGTCCAGCTCGTCGAGGATGTCGCAGATCCAGCCGGCCAAGGTGCGGCATTCGCCTTCCTTGAAGCCGCGGGTGGTCACCGCCGGGGTACCGATGCGGATGCCCGAGGTGACGAACGGCGACTGCGGGTCGTTCGGCACGGCGTTCTTGTTCACCGTGATATGGGCTGCGCCCAGCGCCGCGTCGGCCGCCTTGCCGGTCAGGGCCTGCTTGACCAGGCTGATCAGCATCAGGTGGTTGTCGGTGCCGCCGGAGACCACGTCATAGCCGCGCTGGACGAACACCGCCGCCATGCCGCGGGCGTTGTCGATCACCTGCTGCTGGTAGGTCTTGAAGCCCGGCTCCAGCGCTTCCTTGAAGCACACCGCCTTGGCCGCGATGACGTGCATCAGCGGGCCGCCCTGGGCACCGGGGAACACGGCGGAGTTGAGCTTCTTCTCGATCTCTTCGTTCTTGCGCGCGAGGATCAGGCCGCCACGCGGGCCGCGCAGGGTCTTGTGCGTGGTGGTGGTGACCACGTCGGCGAATGGCACCGGGTTGGGGTACAGACCGGCGGCCACGAGTCCCGCCACATGGGCCATATCGACGAACAGCAGCGCCCCGACCTGGTCGGCGATGGCGCGGAAACGCGGGAAGTCCAGCACGCGCGAATAGGCCGAGAAACCGGCGACGATCATCTTCGGCTTGTGCTCGATGGCCAGGCGCTCGACTTCGTCGTAGTCGATCAGGCCGTTCTCGTCGATGCCGTACTGCACGGCGTTGTACAGCTTGCCCGAGGACGACACCTTGGCGCCGTGGGTCAGGTGGCCGCCATGGGCCAGGCTCATGCCGAGAATGGTATCGCCGGCGCTCAGCAGCGCCAGGTACACGGCGCTGTTGGCCGAGGAGCCCGAGTGCGGCTGCACGTTGGCGTAGTCGGCGCCGAACAGTTGCTTGGCGCGCTCGATGGCCAGCGCCTCGACCTTGTCCACATGCTCGCAGCCACCGTAGTAGCGCTTGCCCGGATAGCCTTCGGCGTACTTGTTGGTCAGGCCGCTGCCTTGCGCCTGCATCACGCGCTGGCTGCAGTAGTTCTCCGAGGCGATCAGCTCGATGTGGTCTTCCTGGCGCTGTTCTTCGGCCTGGATCGCCGCGAGCAGGGCGTCGTCATAGCCCTGCAGTTGGTCGTGCTTGCTGAACATGGTGAGGCCCTCTTTATCGTTTTTCTCGGGATGCAGTCGGCCCGCCCCGGTGAGGGGAGCCGAATGGAAACTGGGTAGAGCGATGAACCTTCCCTCTCCCGCACGCGGGAGAGGGAAGGTTATGGGCGCTTACGCGTCCTGATACGCCTCGATGGACGGGCAGGCGCAGACCAGGTTGCGGTCGCCGTAGACGTTGTCCACGCGGCCGACCGGCGGCCAGTACTTGGCCTCGATCAGGCTCGCCAGCGGGTACACGGCCTGCTCGCGGCTGTAGGCGTGGTGCCAGTCGCCGACCAGTTCCAGGGCGGTGTGCGGGGCGTTCTTCAGCGGGTTGTCGTCCTTGTCCAGGCGGCCCTGCTCGACCGCGCGGATTTCCTCGCGGATGGCGATCATGGCGTCGCAGAAGCGATCCAGCTCTTCCTTGGATTCGCTCTCGGTCGGCTCGATCATCAGCGTGCCGGCCACCGGGAAGGACATGGTCGGGGCGTGGAAGCCGAAGTCGATCAGGCGCTTGGCCACGTCGTCGACGCTGATGCCGCTGCTGTCCTTGAGCGGACGGATGTCGAGGATGCACTCGTGCGCCACCAGGCCGCCTTCGCCGGAGTACAGCACCGGGTAGTGCTCTTCCAGACGACGGGCAATGTAGTTGGCGTTGAGAATGGCCATCTGCGACGCGCGCTTGAGGCCGTTGCCGCCCATCATGGTGATGTACATCCAGGTGATCGGCAGGATGCTGGCGCTGCCGAACGGCGCGGCGCTCACCGCACCTTCCTTGCGGGCCATGTGGCCATGGCCCGGCAGGAACGGCGCCAGGTGCGACTTGACACCAATCGGGCCGACGCCCGGGCCGCCACCGCCGTGCGGGATGCAGAAGGTCTTGTGCAGGTTCAGGTGCGAGACGTCGCCGCCGAACTGACCCGGCGCGCAGAGGCCGACCATGGCGTTCATGTTGGCGCCGTCGATGTACACCTGGCCGCCGTTGTCGTGGATGATCTGGCAGATCTCGCGGATGCCTTCCTCGAACACACCGTGGGTGGACGGGTAGGTGATCATGATCGCGGCCAGGCGATCCTTGTGCTCTTCGGCCTTGGCCTTCAGATCGGCGATGTCGACGTTGCCGCGCGCATCACAGGCGGTCACCACCACGCGCATGCCGGCCATGGAGGCGGTTGCCGGGTTGGTGCCGTGGGCCGATTGCGGGATCAGGCAGATGTCGCGCTGATCGTCGCCACGGCTCAGGTGATAGGCACGGATGGCCAGCAGGCCGGCGTACTCGCCCTGGGAACCGGCGTTGGGCTGCAGCGACACGGCGTCGTAGCCGGTGGCGGCGCAGAGCATGGCTTCCAGCTCGTTGGTCAGCTGGGTATAGCCGGCGGCCTGCTCGACCGGAGCGAAGGGGTGCAGGTTGCCGAACTCCGGCCAGGTGACCGGGATCATCTCGCTGGCGGCGTTGAGCTTCATGGTGCAGGAGCCCAGCGGGATCATGCTGCGATCCAGGGCCAGGTCCTTGTCCGCCAGCTTGCGCAGGTAGCGCATCAGCTCGGTTTCGCTGTGGTAGCGGTTGAACACCTCGTGCTGCAGGATCGCCGACTGGCGCAGCAGGCCTTGCGGCAGGCGGCTGGCGATCTGTGCGGCCAGGTCGGCGACGGCAGGGGTGGCCTGATCGCCGGCGAACAGTGCCAGCAGCGCCTCGACGGCGGCCTGGTCGGTGGTTTCGTCCAGCGACAGACCCAGACGCTCGGCGTCGATCTCGCGCAGGTTGATGCCGGCGGCACGGGCCTTGGCATGCAGCTCGGCGGTCTTGGCGCCGGTCTTGATGCTCAGGGTGTCGAAGAAGTGCTGCTGCTCGACGCTGTGGCCCAGCTTGGTCAGGCCCAGGGCGAGGATGGCGGTGAAGCTGTGCACGCGCTGCGCAATGGCGGTCAGGCCTTTCGGGCCGTGGTACACGGCGTACATGCTGGCGATGTTGGCCAGCAGTACCTGGGCGGTACAGATGTTGCTGGTGGCCTTCTCGCGGCGGATGTGCTGCTCGCGGGTCTGCATGGCCAGGCGCAGGGCCGGCTTGCCGAAGCGGTCGACCGACATGCCGACCAGGCGGCCCGGCATGTCGCGCTTGAACGCGTCGCGGGTGGCGAAGTAGGCGGCGTGCGGGCCACCGAAGCCCAGCGGCACACCGAAGCGCTGGGCGCTGCCCAGGGCGACGTCGGCGCCGAACTCGCCCGGCGGAGTGAGCAGGGTCAGGGCCAGCAGGTCGGCGGCCACGGCCACCAGGGCGCCCGCAGCATGGAAACGCTCGACCAGCGCGCGGTAGTCGAAGATGTCGCCGTTGCTCGCCGGGTACTGCAGCAGCGCGCCGAAGTAGGCGCTGGCATCGGTGATGGCGGCTTCGTCGCCGACTTCAACTTCGATGCCCAGCGGCTCGGCACGGGTGCGCAGCACGTCGAGGGTCTGCGGGTGGCAGTGCTGGGAGGCGAAGAAGGTGTTGCTGGCCTTGTTCTTCGACAGGCGCTTGCAGAAGGTCATGGCCTCGGCGGCAGCGGTGGCCTCGTCGAGCAAGGAGGCGTTGGCGATCTGCATGCCGGTGAGGTCGCTGATCAGGGTCTGGAAGTTCAGCAGCGCTTCCAGGCGGCCCTGGGAAATCTCCGGCTGGTACGGGGTGTAGGCGGTGTACCAGGCCGGGTTCTCCAGCAGGTTGCGCAGGATCGGGCTCGGCGTGTGGGTGCCGTAGTAACCCTGGCCGATGTAGTTCTTGAACTGCTGGTTCTTCGCGGCGATGGCCTTGATCTTGGCCAGGGCGTCGGCTTCCGACAGGCCCGGCTGCTCGCCGAGGATGCTGGTGCCCTTGATGCTCTCGGGAATCACGGCATTGGTCAGCGCGTCCACCGAGTCGTAGCCCAGCAGTTCGAGCATGGCGGCGGTGTCGGCATCGCGCGGGCCGATGTGGCGGGCGATGAATTCGTTCTGGGTATCGAGCTTGGTCATGGCGGTCACTCAGGCGTCGGCGTTAGCGTTCAACAGACGATCATAGCCGGCCTTGTCCAGCAGGTCGGCCAGCACGGCGTTGTCAGCCAGGCGCATGCGGAAGAACCAGGCCTTGTCCAGCGGCGACTCGTTGACCAGCTCCGGGCTGCCTTCCAGGTCGGCGTTGATTTCGACGATCTCGCCATCCAGCGGCATGACGATGTTGCTGGCGGCCTTGACCGACTCCAGCACGGCCACTTCCTCGCCCTGGGCGTAGGCCTGGGTTTGCGGCAGTTGCACGTAGACCACGTCGCCGAGCGCGTCCTGGGCGTAATGGGTGATGCCGACGGTCACCAGACCATCGTTGTCCAGACGCAGCCATTCGTGATCGGCGGTGAAACGCAACTCGCTCATGTCAACTCCTCAGGGGGCAAGGGTGCCCGCTTCTAGGCGGCGGGCATAAGGGGCGCCCACGCTCTGGCGGGCAAGATTGGGTAAACCCTTAGCAATGCCGGTGCCAATATAAAAATATTCAATAAAAACAAATACTTAAGTGTATTTATGAGGCTTGTATACAGTCCAGTGGAACGATATCGCTACGAATGCTCGCGTCGCTTTTGGCAAAGTCGAGGTCGTACCAGCGGGTACGGGGCTTTCGGCTGGATGTTGCGAAATCGTTACGATGGATCGATTTGCTTACGGTGTCCCTGAAGGCCGCGGCGTGTCTGGCTTGCGCAGTGGCGCGAGACTGAATCCGGCTGTCGCTGCGTCGGATAAGCCGGCGATTGGCTGCAGGGCTGTGGGGGCGTTAAGCCTTGCCGATTCCGTATTTACGCAGGCGCTTGGCGATGGCGGTGTGCGAGGTGCCCAGGCGCGCGGCCAGCTGGCGGCTGGAGGGGTGGCTGGCGTAGAGCTTTTCCAGCAGCGCCTTCTCGTAGTCGTCCATGGCCTGCTCCAGGCTGCCCACCTCGCCATTCAGGCGCGGCGCCACCTCGGTGCCGGCGATATCCAGATCGTCGATCTCCACCCAGTTGCTGTCGCAGATGGCGGCGGCGCGGAAGATCACGTTCTGCAACTGGCGCACGTTGCCCGGCCAGCGATTGGCCAGCAGCGCCGGAAAAGTGGCCGGCGCCAGGCGGCAGGGCAGGCGCTGGATCTGCGCGCAGGCCTGGGCCATGAAGTGCTGGGCCAGCAGCAGGATGTCCTGGCCGCGCTCGCGCAACGGCGGCACTTCCAGATTGAGCACGTTGAGGCGGTAGAACAGGTCTTCGCGGAAGCTGCCCTGGGCGACCATCTGTTCCAGGTCGCGATGAGTGGCGCTGAGGATGCGCACGTTGACCCTGACCTCGCGCTCGCCGCCGACCCGGCGGAAGCTGCCATCGCTCAAAAAGCGCAGCAGCTTGGCCTGCAGGTAGGGCGACATCTCGCCGATCTCGTCGAGAAATACCGTGCCCTGGTTGGCCAGCTCCAGCAGCCCCGGCTTGCCGCCGCGCTGGGCGCCGGTAAAGGCGCCGGGGGCATAGCCGAACAGCTCGCTCTCGGCCAGGTTTTCCGGCAGCGCCGCGCAGTTCAGCGCCAGGAACGGCGCGCTGCGTCGGGCGCTGACCGCGTGGCAGGCGCGCGCCACCAGCTCCTTGCCGGTGCCGGTTTCACCCTGGATCAGCAGCGGCGCATCCAGCGCCGCCACACGCAGGGCGCGTGCCTTGAGGGTGCGAATCGGTGTCGAGTCGCCGAGCAGCGAATCGAAGCCGTCGGTGTGATCGTGGTGCAGCGCCGCCAGGCGCTCGCCGATCCGGCTCGGCGCATAGAGCGTCAGCAGGCCGCCGGCCAGGCGCCGCTCCTCGGTGATCGGCTGGGCATCGAGCAGCAGCGGCTGGCCGCCGAGGGTGACTTCGCGCAGTGGCAGACGGAACTCGGCGGCGAGCAGCGCCCGCTGCAGTTCGTCGTCGGCGAACAGCGCGGCGATGCTCTGGCCAGCCGGGGCGCTGCCGCACAGCTCGACCAGTGCCGGGTTGGCCAGCAACACGGTGGCGCGATCATCCACCGCCAGCACCGGGTCGGGCATGGCGGCGAGCAGGGCGTCGAGCTGCAGGCGGCGGCGCTGGCCGGGGAGGATATCGACCACCTGCACGCTCTGCACGCCATGCACCTGCAACAGCGCGTCGCGCAGCTCCTCGAGCACGGCGGCGCTCAGGGTCGGTGCGTCGATATAGACGTTTGGCGGTACCATCTCCACCGCATCGAGGTTCAGATTGCGCCCGCCGAGCAGCGCCAGGACTTCCTGGGTAATGCCGACGCGGTCGATAAAGCTGACGTGGATGCGCATTGATGACGGTCGAAATGGGCGAACAGGCGGCGATTATGCCTGCTCCGCCCGGCATGAGGAAAAGGGCAACACCGTGAGCACAGAAAAACCGAGCCGTGCCGACTACCACCGCGAGCACCAGGGACGCGCCGAAGCCGAGGCTCAGCGCCTGCTGGCGCGTAAGGCCGAACTGCAAGGACGCTGGCTGCCCTGGGTGGCGCAGGAGCTGTACCAGCTCAGCCCGCCGGAGTTCGCCAATATGGTGCGTCGCGAGTTGCAGCGTCTTTCGTAGCCACAATTCCGTAGGGTGCGCCGTGCGCACCCTACGACCTACGTGCGCTTTCGCGCGCAGCGGCTCATCTCCACCTTGCCCACATGCGGGTTGCCCCAACCCATGACACAGGCCACCTGCTGATTGCGCTGCTGCTCCCAGCGCTTGACCGGGTAGGCCTTGTCCCAGGCCTGGTAGAGCTGGCGATCCTGCTTGGACAGACGCAGCTGGTAACGGTCGGCCATATAGAAATAGGTGCGCGCGATCATCCCGCGAATGGCCGGGCGCGGCATCACCTTGCGCGCCTTGAAATCCACCACCGTCTGGCACTGGCCGTACTGGTGCGGCTGTTGCGGCAGCCAGGCGAAGCTGTAGTTGCTGCGGTCGCCGTTGACCTCGCCGATGCTCGGTACCAGGTTGTGCAGATCGGCCTCGGCCTTGCGGAACTGCACATCCTTGGCCGCACAGTTTTTGCGCCCGCCCTGCTGCCAGCACTGGCGCTGATGGCCGATCACCCAGGCCGGGACTATATGCTCCCACTCGATGCGCTTGGCGCGGCCCGCGTTCTTGCGCGGGCTGTAGCCGCAGGAGCGTAGATCGACCCGATTGCCGCTGTACTTGCAGCCGCAGTAGAACTCGGTGGACTGCTTGGCATACAGCGGCCAGGCCAGGCGCTTGGCCTCGGCGAAGCTGGCGGGGGCGGCGTTGAGGGAGACGCTGGCGAGACAGCAGAGCAGGGGGATAAGGCATCGAATCATGGGGCGCCAGGGTAGCCATCACTGCTGTCGGCGTGAAGTAAAAATCTCTTTTTTTCAAATGCTTAGATGGTGGCAATGGGCCGCGTCAACGCCTCGCGGCAGGCTGCTGGCAGACGGTGGTGGCGGTAATCGCCATGGGCAAATTCGTCGAAGGTCTGCTGGAAAGCGTCCAGCAGAGGGATGAAATCCACCACGGCGAACCTCAGCCCTCGCGGGCGTTTACCCTGGGCGCGCTGCAGGCGCGGAAAGTCTGTACAGCCACCGGCCTGATCCAGGCCAAGTTCGCGGCCATGATCGATGTTCGACTCCGCTCGCTGCGTAACCGGGAACAGCGGCGGCGAGCCTGGCAGCCCGGTCAGGGCGTTGCTGCGTGCGATCCACAACGACCCGAAGCACGCCATCCTGGCACTGTCCGCCTAATTGCTGGTCGATTTCGACACTTCTTCGACACCAGCGAACCCCAGAAACGAAAAAGCCCTGTAAACACAGGGCTTTAACTTGCTGAATTCTGGAGCGGGCGAAGGGAATCGAACCCTCGTCATGAGCTTGGGAAGCTCATTTTTGCAGTTTTTTACGTTGTGTGTGGTGGTACACAACTGGCCATGTAAGCCAGTAAAATAGGGGCTTTCACGGGGTTTCATGCTCTCGTGGTGTTTCAGGGCGTTCCTTCTTGCTTTAGGCAAACGTCCCCCAGAAACGTCCCCCAAAAAGGAATGCCAATGCTGACTGAAAAGCAGATACGTGCGCTCAAGCCCTCCGAGAAAGAATTCACCGTCACTGATGGGCGTAGTGCAAAAGGGGAAGGCGTGCTGATGCTGCGTGTGCGGCCGAACGGCACCAAAGAGTTTTACTTCCTGCGTCGTCAGGGCAGTAAGAAGATCAAGATCAAACTTGGTACCTGGCCCTCGCTCAGCCTGACCGAGGCGCGGGACAAAAGCCGGGAAGAAAAAGAGGTTCAGCTCTCTACTGGCACTTTCGGTGATCTCATGGATTCCTACGTGGCCAAGCTCAAGGCTGAGGGAGCCGCTACCGCCAAGCACGTCGAATGGTCTTTCAAGCACTATGTCAGTGAGCCCTTCCCCAACCTCGTCACGCGCCCAGCAGTGATGATTGGTCCGGCCGAGATTCGGGATATCTTGGCGAAGATGATCGCCAATGGCGTGACAACCCAGACCAACCGTCTGCGTTCGCGGCTGCACGCCGCCTTTCAGTTTGCCATGCGCCAGGAGTTCAACCCGCGCAGCTACCTCAAGGACGAGGTGCGCTTCGGTCTGCAGAGCAATCCAGTTGCCAGCATTCCGGTGCAGGCTGACTGGGAACAACCAGGTGACCGTGCTCTTTCGGTCAAGGAGTTGGCGACGCTCTGGAATCTGCTGCCTGAACATCTTTCTCTCACCACAGCCGAGCTGCTCAAGTTCCTGATAGCTGCAGGTGGCCAGCGCCCTGAGCAACTGCTGCAGTCTGAGCGGACTCTTTACCAGGCTGACCATGTCACTATTCGCAGCAAGAAGGGTGTGGAGGGGGAGCGCTCGCTGCATGTCGTGCCCATGAACAAGCTGATGAAAAACTGCCTGAAGGTCATGGATGAGATCAGCACAACCAGTGCATACCCGTTCCAGGGCAAGATTGAAGGACAGTCGCTCAACGTGCAGTCGCTGTCGCGTGCCGTGACCAAGCTCTATGGCCGACACACCGACAAGTTCGATGCTCCTTTCACCCTCAGGGATCTGCGTCGGACCTGCAAGACGTTGATGGGTAAGGCGGGGCTGGATAAGCAGTTGCGGGATCGGATCCAAGGGCATGCGTTCAACGACGTGTCCGCAAAGCACTATGACCGTTACGACTACTTCAAGGAAAAGAAGCGCGGACTCGATCGCTGGGCTATTTGGCTGGAAAAGAACGTTATCGGTCAAAAACGCTGAAGGCCGCTCAAGCGGCCTCCTGCGGTTTCCATGTTGTCGGGCACTTCTGCCAGCGTGCTATCTCCGAAGCCCTCCAGCCGACGCGCCCAGGGGTTATGGGCACCGGTTTCGGGAAGCGCTTGGCCTTAATCTCCCGCCACAGAGTTGATCGTGCGAGGCTGGTTAGTTCGAGTACTTCGGCCTCGCGCAAGAACCTGTCCAGATCACTGTTCATAGCGAGGCCCTCGGCATGCCCTGTCGAAGGAGTTGCTGGCGTATTCGTTGCGCTGCAGTTTCAGAATTAACAGTGTTTTCATCGCTCCATGCCACCATGTCATTCCAGTGAGTCCAGCCTATGGGCGGTGTTCTTGGTGGCAAACCACCTCTGTCGCATGCGGGCGTAGTAACAGATGCTGAAACTCTCATCGAGTAGTTTATGGGTAGCGTAAAGTGGGGAGGCAGGCGGCATGCACCGCGGCAAACGATGAGTGCCTCGAACCAGATCGGCATGCCCAGACCAGCGCGATGATAGGGGTGAAGTCCATTTCCTGTCCCTGGCGAGCCGGAGTTAACCGGATAGCACCGAAAGTAAGCGCAAATGGACGAACGTTTCCAATTGCGGCATTCGGCTCATTCCGTGAGCCGATTGTTCCGGCTATTCGGCTCATCGTCGCGTCGCATCGCAGCGCAAGGCCACTGAGGTGGGTGATCCGCGCTCGTTGGCCCTGCAGTATGGGTTCAGCGCTTCTTTGCGAGCAATTCAGAGCGGCCGATCACTTCTCGGCTGTGTTCTGGTTTGCGTGGCCCTGAGAAGCCGGCTTCTTCGATCGCGGTATCCAAACCACGGAAATGCGGGGCGGCTTTGGGGCTGCGCAAGGTTTCCATCCCTTCGTTCCAGGCATGCACCATATGTTTGGCCACATCGCGCCAGGCGGGCTCGTTTTTCGCGGCTTCGATCACTTCTTTGCCGACCTCTACGGCGGATTCGCAGAGTCGCTCGACCATGGATGTGTACTTGCTCGGGGGAATGCCCAGCACGGCCTTGAAAAAGGTTTCCAGTGATCGACCTGGTGTCCAGGTCTGTCTTCCACCCACGGACAAACCGGGTGGGTTACTGGCGAAACGGGGGTAAGCCTGAGTGGTCACCAGGTCATAGACCGGGGTAAAGGCCACGTCAGCACGCGAGGTGTAAAACAGCGCGATGTTCTTCGAGTGGCAGTCAGCATTGCGCACCACGTAGTTGGTCAGCAGCTGCCAGCCCAGGTGTTCGCGTTGTGCTTGCAGATGGTCAGCAGGGATGTAGGGGCGCGTGGCATTCCACACCCGCTCGGTGGTGGGAGCGTACTTCTCATGGGGCGGCAAACCCAGCAGCCCACAGGCGTCTTCGACGCCGCAGCGGGGGATGCCATGCTCGTCCACATCGAAGCGATCCACTACCAGGACTTTGCCGTCCTTAGACATGCGACAGGTAGCGACCGGCACGACATTCAGCCGAGCCAGTACGCGCATGGTGAAGAACTCGTTGAAGCCTAGAAAAGGGGTGGTGTCGTCGGAGCCCTTGATGATGTGCAAGCCGGTGCGCAGGGTCGGTTTGCCCAGCGGCTCCCGAGGTTCGGCGGCGTCGCTGGCAATGAACTTTGGCACGACCCCCGACACGGCTACCCGAGCGTATTGCCGCACCAGTGCGGCGAACCGTTCGCTGGTGTTTTCTGCTTTGAGCAGGTGTTCTATCTCTAGCGGGGCCATCTCGACGCCAGGCTGGACGCCTTCGGGGGTAACCGAGACCCTGCCGATACCGGTACCGCCCACCACGCTCAGCAGCGACAGGTCAGTACCATCGAGTAGCGGGCCGAACTCTTCGCGGATGACACCCAGCAAATACCCCTCGGGTAGGTTCTGCCGAAAAAACGGGAACAGGTCGCGGGGCCAGCGCCATGCTTCTTCACGAACCGGCATCGCCAGGCTGACAAAGTCTTCAGATGCAGTGCCTGGCAGGTATTTCAGCACGTATTCATCGCGCTCCCGATAGAGCTTGGCCACCCGCCTCGAGCTGACGTGGACGTCGAGGATCATGCTCAAGCGCTCCCTGACCGCTGCTCGTTGAGGATGTCTTCAACCGTACGTTCGTGACCGGCCTTAACTAGCTTCAAGTCGTAGCCAGCCGCCTCCAGTAGGCGGACCAGCGCTGAGACGCTCATATCGCCTTTGGCCAGTGTCTCCATGCGGGCAACCGTTGTGCGCGAGACACCGGCTCGGCTGGCCAGCGCTTCCTGGCTTAGCTTCGCGTCTCCACGCGCCTGTTTCAGCATTTCAGAAACATCGTAGAGAGAGGTCATTTGTAGCCCTTGGGCGTCAAAAATAGTTCCAATGCCGAAGAATGTAGCTCTTGGGCTACATTCTCACAAGTGTCGTCGACATTGGCTTGTGGCTCACAGGCTACAGAATAGGTGATCCAGAGCTTTTTTGTGGCTTAAGGGCTACAACGTGCCGGGCGTGACTCGGTACCTGCATCGGTTTCCGGCTGAGGTACGGTTATCGAAGTCTGTTCCAAGCTGATCGCAATGAGGAGTGCTAGGCACGCGCCAAAGCCAGCGCTGCTGGGCGTTTGCGCTGTGCGCAGCACGCCGATGCACTCATTGAGTGCCGTCTCCAACCCCCGTGCAGACTGCTTTCCGGGCCAACGAAGTGCCGCCCCCTTTTATCTTGCCCTCCGCTTTTCCCGTGCCTTTGTGCTCCTGAGCAGCGTAATCAGGCTGGGGGATACTAAGGATCTCGCAGTCGCTAGGCGGTAGCTGAGGGCTGAGGTATCCGCAGGTCCGCGGTGCCCGACTACACACGCCGCGCAACACGCTATCGACATCTAGATCGACGCGTTAATGGACAGCTCATCGACATGAGTCCGAGCACAAGAGCTGCGCCAGAACGATCATCCCGCCGACAGACAGCGGACCGAAGTGGCGACTGTCGAATGCCTTCGGGTTGGTGCTGCTGAGCAGGGGCGGTTCATCGCCAACCAGGCGCCGGCGGGTCTGACAGGCTGGCAGCGCGCGACCCTGTCGTTCCTATCCCAAGCTTCTGTCCATAAGGACGCCATTGATGCGTATCGCCTCTGATGGCCTTATGCACACGCGCTGCGGCACCATCGCCACCACGGTCTTCAACAACGGTGCGGTCGCCAGCAAGTTGCCGTGCTGCGCAGCCATTGCATTGCCTCCGGCGGTAGGTGAACCAGCATCAGATTGCCAAGCGCCAGTGAGTTGGCCGGCGAAGTGCAATACCAGCCGACGGGCACGCTGTCGGACGCGTTGTAGACCAACTGCGGTGGCGACGTTGTGAGCGCCGCCCAACCCAGGGCGAATATGCTGCCTGCGGGCAGTGTCAGTGGTCGTCATGCCTGGTGAGTCCCTGGTGTCATGACGTGGCCTGCTGCTTCCGCACTTCGCGCTGCATTTCCGCCATGGTCACGCCGCGGTCGAAGGCCGCCAGCTTGATCCGTGTGCGCAGTGCCGGCGTCACGTCCAGCGTCAGCCGTGCGCTATAGCGCTCGACCTTGCCGCTGTCGACGGTGGCGCCCTGGCGCATCCAGGCTTCGGCCTGCGGATCGGCCAGTGGGCGTGCACCGATACTGATGCGCTTGTTGCTCATGGCGACCACCTCAGCAGCTCGTCGACCAGGCTGCTGACCTCGCGCGCGGCGGCGCTGTCGGGTGCCAATTCGCATGCCAGGCGACCTGCTGCCACGCTTTCGGTGAAGGCGATGCGCTGGCGTACTTCGGCCTGCAGCGCCGGCAGCGGTTGGTCGGCCAAGGCGCTGCCTGCTTCGCTGCCGATCACCGTGGTGCGGATGCGGCGATTGATGGCAAGCGCCGCGGGCAACGTGGGCCTGAACACCTGCGCCTCGCGGATCATTTCGACCATCTCCGCGCTGGCCCACAGGTCGTAGGAGCTCTGCTGCACTGGCTACACTCGATTCGCCGCCAGCAACGCGGAGTGGGCAAGGGCGGCGATGCGCAGTGGTCCGTCGATGATCACGTGATCGGCGCGACGAGCCAGCTCCGGGGCTTCCTGGTGCAGCGTTTCGCGCGCCAGGCCGACGGCGCTGAACAGCCTGGATAAGCCATGCTGGCTGCGCCGCTGGGTCCAGTCCAGCGCCGAGCCCTGCGGGTCGGCATCGAGCAGGATGACGTTCTGCCCGCGCAGGGCCAGTTCGCCGGCGATATGGGGGGCTAGGGTGGTCTTGCCCACCCCGCCTTTCTGGTTGAGCAGGGCGAGGGTCAGGCCGTTTCTCCCCGGCCAAACAGCCCCGATCAGGGCCTGTCCACAGCAGGGGGCCTCCCCAATAACAAGTTAGAGCTTTTAAGTTAGTTAAGTTAAGGGAGGCTGGAAGCCGCGCCAGCCGTGGCCTGCAGCGGAGTTCATGCGCCTGATGGCACGTGCCGGGCGCTCCTGATAGCACGGGCCGGCGTGCGCCCGATAGCACGTCGCGATTCACAGCTTTTCCCGAAGTTATCCCCGTGCTGTATACGGCACGCGCCGGAGATCCGCTCGCCTGGGGGGCAAGCGCTGCGATGTTTCAGCGGTTTTCTAGGCATGGGGTGGCTCCGATCCCGGAGCTAGGTGCGGGCAGGCTCGAGATAACTGCGCGCAGGAGATGTGTCACGATCCACGGCGCATCGTCCTCGTGCTGGAGTTGGCGCCGATGGTCGTCCTCCGGGCCTGTGCGAGTTTGCCGGAAACGGTCCAGGAGCGCGTTGAGGCGCTTCAGGTGACTTGGGAAAGGGTGCAGATGGGGTAACGCGGCTGAGGCGTTCTAAGGGGCTCTGGAGGCGTTTCTAGCCGCTGTCGTTGAGCGTGGCTCAAGGGTGAACAGGCGGGCCTCATTGGTAGACCTTGGTCTGTTCGTGTGTGAGCTCGCGTTTCGCAGTCTCGCCCAACGGGCGGCATATGGCGTGTGTGGCTGCAGTCTCCGAAGGTGCGGTTCTACGGCTTTCTGCAAAACCGGAAAACCGCATCTGCGGATTTCCGTAAATTCGTAAAACCGTAAATCCGCTTCCCCACCAATCCGTAAATCCGTGGATACGGATCGACGGATTTGGGCAAAAACGTAAGACCGTAACGGTCTCAATCAACTGGCAGCACAACGTGGTTGCACCAGGCTGATCGCCGGGGGCGCGCACCCGTGCATCAGCCTTGCGGGTGGGGCGCGCGGGTGGCCGACGGGACAGGGGCGCAAAAAACAAGGCACCGGGTCGCCCCGGTGCCTTCCGCTGGTCTAGCGATTCCAGAACACGTGCACCTGCTCGAAGCCGGTCTCCAGGGTGAACAGGTCGCCGCTGTACTCCATCTCGCGGGCCATGGCGCGGTAGTCGATGTACATGGCTAGGTGCTGCGGAATGCGGGTGGTTTCCTCGGTCAGCTCCTGGGCGTAGTCGGCCAGCGAGCTGTAGCAGCCGCAGTAATCTTCTTCGGCTGCCTTGCTTGCCTGCTCAAGGTCATTGAAATGAGCGAGCAGGGCGCCGCCGAATTCGGGGTACTCCTCGATGAAACACGCTATCTCATGGACGTGTTCGAGGCCCTCGTATTCGCCGAGGCGGTAGCCGTCGAAGCCCTCGAAGTCATGGATGGCGTATTCCTCTGCCCCCTCGACCGGCGAGGCCGCCAGCATGGCGTCGACCTGCGCCTGGATGTCGTCCAGCTCCAGGGTGGCATCGATCCAGACGCCATGCAGATGACCGGCGTTGTAGGCGGCCAGGTCGGCAACGTAGATCCTGATTTCTTCGCTCATGGCTTTCGCTCCTTCGTCTTCAGGGTTCTGCGCTTGCGCTGCGCATGAACCCCTGCCGACTAGGGCGACTAAGGCGGTCGTGAAAAAATCAGGAAAAATCGCGGAGGCTCCACCCAGCGCAGCGGCCGGGTGGAAACCGTCTATTTTTCTTGATTTTGAGGGGGCAAGAACCCCTGCTCGTGGAGAGGTAGGGGCGTCACCATCGGCTGGTGACGGCATCCAGAATTACTCGGCGAGGCGAAATGCCGAGGCCATTTCAGCTGCCGGGTGTATCTACCCGGCAACGCCTAGCCAGAGGACCGAGTCTGTCTCTGAAGACAGCCCTTGGAGCGACGTCAATTGTTGAAGAGGGGTAGATAGCCGAGTTCGACGAGCTTGGTATCCAGCGTGCCGACAATACGGAAGTGCTCTCGATTCCGTTCATCCATCACCTGGGCGCAGTTCACCAACAGCGTGCCGCGCTCCGGTATGTCGATCAGCTCGTCCGCATCTGGGAAATCGCTGGGGTTTAGCGAGTGTGGGCAGAAACCGATCCAGCCGATGGTTTGCCGGTCGGAGAAGGTTTGGCCATCCAGGTAGTACCTGCTGGGGGCGACCACACCCCAATCGATTTCAGGCCACATGGATAACGCTAGACGAAGCATTTCCACTATCACCGGCCGTGGGTTCTCAAGAGCTGATACCAGAGCTCCGGCATCTTCGAAATCCATGCTGGATATGGATTCCATGTCGTGTGCGTCATAGCTGAAGGCCAGGCCTCCCTGCAGCGGATCTTCCTGTCCATTCCACACAGCTACCGACAGCCATGTTGGATACTCGGCGTCGAAACTTGCGGCGGCAGCCTCGGACAACGCTTGGGGGGCGCTCAGCACGTCATTGCTCAACGCGTCCTGAACTGAGGCACCTTGTAAATACCATTTGCCAAGAAGCGGATGTAACTGGCCCAACGCACCCAGGTAGCGGTGTATGCGCTCCAACTGCTCCTCATGGGGCACCGCAGCGATCGCGCGTTTGTTGAAGCGCATCTTGAATACAAAGGACCGGAAAGAATTTGCCATGCTGGCTCCTCAGGCAATCAGATCGGGATTATCCCGGTAGTAGTCGTCGAATTCGCGTTGCTCACGCTCACGGTGATCCTGATATTCGTCATGCTCAGGGGTGTTCGGCATTGGATTCCAGAAGGCTGTCAGATTGGTCAGCCCCAAACGGCGATATTGACTGGAGCAGTGCTCGTAGACGATGCGCTGTAGAAAGTGCCATTCGACTCTGACTGGTGGCGTTGGCCTTGCCTTGGCCGAGTGGCGGCGTGCCGGGTCTACAAGAACTGCTTTGACCGGTGCCCAGGGCTTTGGGACACCCAACAAAGGTACAAACATGAACGCGTAGTTGGCCTTGGCTTCAAGCAGAGTGCAGCGCGGTTCTTCGAATCCATCCCACCAGGTTTCGTTCCATCGCCATTCGTAAGGCGGAGGAAATCCGGTTACCCAGGCCTGGTATCGCGAAGACAGATCCGACATGGAGTGCCCTTTACCGTTGTTGGCCACCGCCATGGTGCCCTCTGTGGGAGGGCAATCAATGCACTCGTCGTCTCGTTCTGCATCGCAGGTACGTGTGCGCTCGTCTGCCTTGTCAGCAGTACGCGTTTTCGGCAGTACCTGAGGCTGTGGAATGGGGCGTGGAACGGGCCGAGCTCCCGACTGGGGAAGTGTCTCTGGCACAGGACGAGGGGAGGGCCGAGCTGTAGGCATTGGAAGGCGGGGAGCCGGTGGGCGAGCCAAAGGCATACCCGGCCCGAACCGAGGTGTTGCGCGAAGGCCCATAGTTGCGCCGGGACTGCCCAGTGCGTTTCCTGCAGCGGTGATCAAACCACCCATATCAGACGACTCCTTGTCAGTTCCATGTGGTGTTCTTGAGCTTCCAGACGAACTTCATGACGCTCTGATAGTCTTTGAAGCGTTGCTCAGGCGAGTCGGCGACCGGACGTTTCATCCAGGACACGAACGCATCATCTCTGTGAAAGTCAGGGAACATGAGTCCGTAACGCATGAAATCCTCGATCACCTGAGGGTCGGTAAGGCCAAACCCCTCGGCGTGCCGTCGATACCCGGCCAAGTAGCTGGTGCCTCCTGTCAGGCCATGCCGAGCAAACCAATTCGGATCTTGCGCTCGCACCTCCAGTAGCAACCTTTCGATGGATTCGTCGCGGCGCACTGCATCAAGCTGTGCGACTTGCTCGCTCGACAGTTCAAGCATGCTGCCCCCCTTGGATATCTGCATCTAGAGGGAGGTAGCGGGCCTCCAACGGCTGCCATACCAGCCAATGCTCGATAGGCCGCATCATTTGTTGACGCTGTTCCGTGGTCAGTACGCTATCAAGTGCCCGCCGAACAACCGGATTGTAATAACGGAAGAGCGACTTCCTACCGTCGGGAAGCCGAGTGAACAGAAGCGAGCCAAGATGCTGGGACAGGGTCTCGAAGCTCTTGGTACTCAATAGCCATGACACCCAGGGTTCTTTGCGGTCTCGGTTTACGAGCCAGTGCTGCAACTCGCTGCTTTCTTCCAACAGCACAAGGGCTGGGCCACCTTGCTTGATTGCATCCAACTCTGTGCCGGCCAACAGCCACTGCCACCGATCAGAGGCCTGATCCAAGCGGGCGCCCAAGGTCAGGTAGCGGGCTCCGTCGACAAGCGCGTAAAGCTTAAGCCCTGGGGTATCTGCAAGACGTATCCGCATCTCGTCTTCGATACCGCGAAAACCGTTGGCCCCACTCATTGCCGGACTCCGAGTGATTCCAGCGGTACGAACGTTTGGTTGCGACTGGCAGCCAGCAGTAGGCAGGGTAGGCAAATTTTCGTAGCCACAGGCAGAGCTAGCGGAGCCGCAACGGCGGCAGCGGTATGCGTATTGCCGATGATCACGGTGCCAGAGCCACCGACCACAACATTCCCGTGATTTCCTACGCTACCTAGAGTCGCGACGGGCAAGCCATTGATAAAAACATTGGCAACAAGGTTGCTCGCTAATCCCGAGCCACAAGCAGTAGGGTCGCCTTGGCGGGCCGCTGGCAAACCGTCGAACAGGACGTCTGGGGAGCCAGAAACGATTGGATTAGTGCCGTGTCCAGGGATAGGGCAGGCAGTCGGGTCGGTAACGCGTGCTGCTGGTTTCCCACTCATTTTGCAGATCCTTGCATGAGCGCGATGTCGCTTCGAAGAAGATGGCGAGAGGGTCGGCCAGATCCCCTTGAGAAGCCTGAACACGATTTGCCCCAGCCAGATTTCGCGCGACATTAGCAGGAATGAATTGCGCAAATTTTTGCGCGTATGGTCCCAGTCCCGCGTAAGGACTGGGCTCGCTACGTGTGTAAGAAATTATTTCGATGCGTGGGGTCGAGCCGGAACTGCCGGCTCGAATATCTCCCTTACACATTCAGGGACAGGGCTTCAACGGATTGGCTGCCGTTGCACTTGGGTGTGCAGATTCGCTGGTGAATCCGACTCAGGAAGCCCACCTCGAACGCTCGCCTTTCTATCGCGCATGGCAGTAAGTCGCGCTCGGCGATCATGACTGCCCAGAGCCAGCCGTTGCGGGCGTTGTCGAGCCAGGTCTGGGCCAGCTTTACGCCCTGGTTGAATGCCTCCCTGCAGTCTGCAGCCCAGGCGATCTCTACGCCTGGATGGCCGTCGTGAGGCGGAAGGCAAGTTATGACGTCCTTGCTCATCTGGCACCTCCTCGCACTTCGGAGAGCGCGCGGCGATAGAGCACGACCATCTCATCGAGCAGAGCCAGAGCTGAGTAAGCAGCGATGCGTACGCGCAGATCTGCCGGCTGCAGCCCATCAGGTTCAGCCAGTTGATCCAGCAAATTGCCGAGCATGACGCCGCGTAGTTCAGCCGCAGCTTCAGAGGCTAGGGGAGAGCGTTCAGACTCATGCAGCGGGCTTCGCTGCAGTGGGAAAGGTACAACGCAGGATTCGAACTCAGCCATGGCGCACCTCCAGATCAGAGGTGGACAGCAAGACCAGCAGCCCAAGGCGGAGCCCTTGGGTAAAAAGGTGGTAGCGCATTTTCCTTATGCTCCTCGGTTTGATTAAGGAGCTGCCACCAACCGTTCTGACGCAGTATGGTGGCAGACCGTACGGGGGTCAGAAACCGGTAACCGAGGGAACCGGCCAGGCAAAAGCCTGCCCCGCACGGCCTGCCATAGGAAAGCGATAGCAAACACTGAAGTGTTCACCGCTTCGCTATGACGCAACCGCGCCCTCGATTGATCGGGTTCTGACGCCCGGTCGTGGGATTGACCACGACGGGCGCACTCTAGCCCGAGGGTTTCGGGATGGCAACCTACTGTGGCGTAGTTGGAGTGCTTGTTATCTGAGCGCTTGGAGGGCGCGGTCCTAGAGCCAAGAAAGTGGCCGGTCGGCCTGGTACAGGCCAAGCAGCGTTCGTCAGCGCGGAAGTGAGAACATCTCAAGCATCTTGGGAAAAGGGCTGTGGCCGCGAGTGCCCAGTCCGGCCGGCATCCTTGCCCGATGCGAATCGGCCGGGTGGGCAGCGGCGCGAGTATAGACCAAGGCAGATCTGCGGCACGAACCGGGGCAGGCGGAACCGGAGGTCTATGGAGTGTCGCCTTCGGTTCCTCTCTGCAAGGCATTCAAGCGCGAGTCGCGCAGCAGGCGTGGCTGTCGATTGGGGCAGTGGCGCCTTTGCCATTCAAGGGGCGTGACCTGGAACCAGCGGTTGAATGCCCGACAGAATCCACTGTGGTTCGAGTACCCCAGTAGCCCCGACATCTGCACCATGCTGATGAACGGGTCTTCCAGGTAGCGGCAGGCCATGTCCTGGCGTGTTTCATCGAGCAGTTGCTGGAAGGATGTGCCTTCCCGAGTTAGGCGGCGCTGCAGCGTGCTGGTACTGAGAGCCATGCAGTCGGCGACCTTCTCGACGGTGGCGCGGCCGCTGGGCAGCAGATGGCGGAGCAGTTGCCTGACGTAACTGGGCAGGTCGCCGGCCGACAGGCGCTCCAACTTCTTCATATGCTCGACGGTCAGTTGGTGCAGCCTGGTATCGGCAGCGCCCAGCGGCAACGAGAGTTCAGAGGTCGCAAATTGAAGACCACTGCAGTGCGCCGAAAAACGGGGCAGAAAACCGAACGCTTGCCGATAGCCTTCCTCGTCCTGCAGAGCCGGGTGCCGTAGCAGGATAGCCCCGGGGCGCCAACCATCGCCCAGCAGGGCATGCAGCAACTGCACACCGACACCGCAAGCCAGTTCCTCGGCCTGGGGCAAGCCGGGCAGGTCGAGTTGATTGACCCGGTAGCTTAGGGTGGTGGTATCGCCGTCGATATCGAAGTCTATGTCAGCCGCGCCGTTGTACAGGGAGTAGTTGGCCCGAAGCTCATCCAGGGCGTCGCCGACCGTCTGCGCATTGCGAATCAGATAGAGCAATTCGCCGAATATGTTGACGCCCTGGAACAGCCCGAGCTGCAAGCCGAATAACGCGTTGCCCGACTGGCGTTGGCAGATATCCAGCAGCGCGCAGTAGCGGTGGAAGGCAATGATGCCGTCGTGCCGTTCCAGGCTCTCCTGGGGCAGCGCCGCACGACGCAGCATGTCCGTCGGGTTGAGCCCTTGCTGGCTGGCGAACTCGGCGAAGCCGACGAGGCTGAGAGTGCGGACGAAAGGGTTGAAGGACATGATCTGCTACTCGTTGGGTGGCCTGGCGTCAGTCAAACGGATGATCCGCGGCTGGGTGAGCCGGCGAACGAGGAGCAGTTGGTGTCGGCGGCTGGTGGCGTTTCCACTGTTGTGGGCTGAGGCCGTTCCAGCGCCTGAAGGCGCGGGAGAATGCGCTGAGGTCGGCATAGCCGAGAAGGCCGGCAAGCTGGGTCAAGCTGAGGGAGGAGTCGCGCAGGTAACGCGTGGCCATCCCCTGTCGCGTGTCGTCCAGCAGCGCCTGAAAGTTGGTGTCTTGCGCCTGGAGATAGCGTTGCAGGGAGCGGGGACTGAGCTTCAGGTGTTCGGCAATCTGCTCGATGGTCACCTGGCCATGGGGAAGCCAGATGCGTAGCAGCTTCTGCACATGGCCGGGCAGCTCCTGCAGGGTGATCCGCGCCAGTTCCTCGAGATGAAACCGGGCCAGTTGGCAGAGCCTCTCGTCCGCGGCGCTGAGCGGCATATTCAGGAGCGACTCGTCGAATACCCAGGCATTGACCGGGCTGTTGAAGCGGGGCGTGATTCCCAGCTCGCGGCGGTATGCGCCGGGCTCTGCGCCGGGCGAATGCCTGAGCAGCAGTCCACGCGGCTTCCAGGCGTGTAGCAGCAGGCTGTGCATCAGATGCGCGCTTATCCCCATGGCCAGCTCCACGGTCTGACGGACCGAGTGGGCCTCCCCATCCGTCACCTCGTACAGGAGCCTTGCGCATCCGCCGTGACACTCGAGCTGCAGCTGCGCGCCGTTGCTGTGGACATGGAAGTACTTGATCAAGGCCCGCAGCGCTTCACCCACCGAGGCGGCATTCTGGATTGCATACAGCAGATTGCCCAAGGCCTGCGCGCCCTGGTGCAGGCCAAACTGCAGACCAAACAGAGGGTTGGCCGCACGCTGCGCGCACAGCTCCAGCAGAGCGTTGAATTGCGCGCCGGAGATCACGCCGTCCTGGACGTCGCTGGGCAAGCCGATCTCCGCCAAGGTGGCGTGTGGATCCAGCGCTTGGGTGAGCGCGAAGTCTTCGAAGCCCAGCAGGGCGATGCCATGGACGAAGGACGTCATCGCGAATGTCCGAACGGTTGATTGGATGAAGCACAAGGCCGGTTGAAGCGCATTGCTGTTCCTACACCAAGGTCCGAAATCCTCGGACGGTTGCGTGGCGTGGCTCGCTTTTCTGCCAGCCGGGGCTCGTGCCCTGTTTTCGGCGCTCCCTGAGCTGCGCGTCGCCCGCTATGGATGCGATGTGAATTGAATATTTTATGGCGCCATCTGCAAAGCGCCAACCCTGAGATCTGATCAAAATTTCGCCACCTAACAATAAAAGACACTGCGTTTGGCTGCGGCCGAACGACGGAGGTTCGCCATGCGTCGAGTCTTCTTCGCCTGTCTGAGCGTGGCCCTGTTGGCGGGTGCCATCTACTCCTGTGAGTTCCCGGCCAGGATGAGCGCCGCCAAGCCTCAGCCGGTGTATCCGATTGCCAGCTTCGGCGACGTTTTCCGACATTTTTGACGACGCAAGGGCCGCCACGGTGTCCGGCCTGTTCGACGCTCATGCCTTGAGCATGTGATCGACTGTTTTTTTGACATGCAACCTGCCAGGCCCGATTGCCGGGCGCGCTATCCAAGGATCTCGAATGAGCGACCTGATTCACTACCGCCTCGACGACGGGCTGGCCTTGATTGGCCTTGATCGTGCACCGGTCAACGCCTTGGACCTTTCGATGCGAGCGGCCATTAGCGAGGCCTGTGAACGAGCCGCGTCTGACCCGCGAGTCCAGGCCATTATCATCTACGGTGAGCATGGCTTATTCAGTGCCGGTGCCGATATCCGGGAGTTGGGCACCGATGCGTCCTTCGCTGAACCCGATCTTCCCAGCATCCTGGTGCGCCTTGCCGAGATCCATAAGCCTATGGTTGCCGCTATCGGCGGGTTCGCCTTGGGTGGTGGCCTGGAACTGGCGTTGGCTTGCGGTTATCGCATAGGTGAACCAAGTACACGACTAGGTCTGGCGGAGATCAATCTGGGTTTACTCCCCGGTGCGGGCGGTACTCAGCGCCTGCCGCGGCTGATAGGCGTCGAATCGGCGCTGAACATGATTCTCTCGGGCGAACAGGTCGATGCGCAGACCGCCCGCCTGCTGGGCATCCTCGACCGCATCGCGCCCAGCGCCGAGCAGTTGCTGGACGAGGCCAAGGCCTATGCCTACGAGCTGATCGGCTGCTGCGCCCCTGCGCGTCCGGCCGAGGCCTGGCCGGAGCCGGCGGAAGGTTTGCCGGATGACTTTCTCGCCCGCTACCGCGCCGAACACGAGCCCCGCTGGAAGAGCCGCCTGGCGCCGCGCCTTGTGCTCTCGGCAATGGAAGCCGCCTGCCTGCTGCCGCTGGAGGAAGGGCTGGCGCAAGAAATGGCGCTGTTCAAGAGGGCCGAGGCTTCGCGTCAGTCCAAGGCGCTGCGACACGTGTTCTTCGCCGAGCGCGAGGCGGCACGGATTCCAGGTATCGGAGAGGACATCCGCCTGCGCCGTATCGACAAGGTGGCGATCATCGGCGCCGGCACCATGGGTGGCGGCATCGCCATGAATTTCGCCAATGCCGGCATCCCGGTGGCGCTGCTCGAGCTCGAGGGAGAGGCACTGGATCGTGGCCTGACGCAGATCCGCAAGAACTACGAGGTCAGTCTCAAGCGCGGCAAGTTGACTGCCGAGCAGATGCAGCAGCGCATGGAGCTGCTGTTCGGCACCCTCGACTATGCCGATCTGGCCGATGCCGATCTGGTGATCGAGGCCGTGTTCGAGAAAATGGAGATCAAGCAGCAGGTATTCCGTACGCTGGATAAGCTGTGCAAGCCGGGAGCGATCCTGGCCAGCAACACCTCGTCGCTGGATGTCGACGCGATTGCCGCGGTCGTTTCTCGTCCGCAGGACGTGATCGGCCTGCACTTCTTCAGCCCGGCCAACGTCATGCGCCTGCTCGAGGTGGTGCGCGGCCAGGCCACGGCGCCGGACGTACTGGCCACCACCATGGCCATCGCCAGACGTATCGGCAAGCTGCCGGTGATCTCCGGCGTCTGCTTCGGTTTCATCGGCAATCGCATGCTCGAACCCTACGCGCGCGAGGCTCACCGCCTGGTGCTGGAGGGGGCCACACCGTCGCAGGTGGACGCCGTGCTCACCGGCCTGGATCTGAACATGGGCGTGTTCAGCATGCTAGATCTGGCCGGCATCGACGTGAACTTCCTGATCCGCAGTTCCAATCGTGCCGCTTCTGCCCACGACGAGAGCTATTGCCGCCTCGGTGACGAGCTGTACGCCATGGGCCGCTACGGACAGAAATCCGGGCGTGGCTTCTATCTCTACCAGGGACGTAACCGTCAGGAAGACGACGAGGTGGAGGCACTGTCTGCGCGCCTGGCCGACGAGCTGCAGGTGTCGCGACGCCGCATTGGCGAGCAGGAGATCCATGACCGCTGTCTGTTCATGCTGATCAACGAGGGTATCCAGTTGCTGGACGAAGGCATCGCTCTGCGCGCCAGCGATATCGACCTGGTCTGGATCAACGGTTACGGCTTTCCCGCCCACCTCGGCGGGCCCATGCACTACGCCGAGCACCTGGGGCTGGACAAGATCCTGAGCGGCATCCAGCACTACCGCCGTGCGCTTGGCGAGTACGGTGAGATGTGGTTCCGCCCGGCGCCATTGTTGGAGCGCCTGGTGGCCGCCGGCCGCAAGCGAATCGAACGGCTCCCAGCCCAATCGGCCGGGGCAAACCTGAAATTTCTTGAGCGGGTGCGCTAAGAACCCCACTCGCTACCGACACCCGGCTCTTGGTGGTTGGGCCTGCCGGTTCCCTGATATGTCAACCCGCCGAGCCTGGCCAGCCAGCCGATACGCTGCGCTGCCGGGGCAAGGTGCTTTTCCTGCTGTCCGAGGTTTACCGATGACTCACCATTACGCCCAGAACTTCTCCCTCGCCAATCGCGTGGTGCTGATTACCGGTGCCTCCAGCGGCATCGGCGCGCACCTGGCGAAGGTGGCGGCTCGTGCCGGTGCCCAGGTGGTACTGGCGGCGCGGCGCATCGAGCGGCTGACGCAGCTCGCCGCCGATATCGAAGTGCAGGGCGGTCAGGCGCTGTCGGTGGTGCTCGACGTCACCGACCGGGCCAGCGTGGAGGCGGCCTTCGCTGCCGCCGAGGCGCACTTCGGCGTGGTCGAGGTGGTGCTCAACAACGCCGGCATCGGCAATGGCCAGCGCCCGCTGGAAATCAGCGAGGAGGATTGGCGCGCCATGCTGTCGACCAACCTCGACGGCGTCTGGCGCGTGGCCCAGGTTGCCGCACAACGCCTGGCCCAGGCCGGGCGCGGCGGCAGCATCGTCAACGTTGCCTCGATCCTCGGCCTGCGCGTCGGCACCGGCTACAGCCACTACTGCGCGGCCAAGGCCGGCGTGGTGCAACTGACCAAATCGCTGGCGCTGGAGCTGGCGCGCTTCGGCATCCGGGTCAACGCCATCGCCCCGGGCTACTTCAAGACCGAGATGAACGAGGCCTTCTTCGCGGGCGACAAGGGCGATGGCTACATCCGCGCCATGGTGCCGATGCGCCGGCTGGGCGAGCTGGAGGAGCTGGAAGGGCCGTTCCTGCTCCTGGCCAGCGATGCCGGCGCGTTCATGACCGGCAGCGTGCTGGCGGTCGATGGCGGTCATCTGGTGGGTAGCCTTTGACGTCGAAGGGGGCGCACATGAAACCAAGTAAACGCCTCATCCTGGCGGCGTCTCTGTGCTTGACCGTCGCCCTGGCGCTTTCCGGATGCACTGAACCGGAGCAGGAAGCGGCCCAACCGATATCGCGACCGGTGAAGCTGTTCACCCTGGGCGAAACCGAGGCCGCTCGAACGCTGAGGTTTCCCGGCAGCGTTTCGGCGGTCAAGCAATCGGATATGGCCTTCGAGGTCTCCGGGCGGATCATCGATATTCCAGTCACCGAGGGGCAGAGAGTCGAGGCCGGTACCGTAGTGGCACGACTCGACCCCAGGGACTACGAGGCGGAGCGAGATAGGGCCAGAGCGGAACGCAACGCCGCGCAACTGGAGTTCAAGCGCTACGAGGCGGCGTTCAAGGCAAGGGCCGTGGCGGCGCAGGAACTCGATCGCGCCCGGCGTAACCTGGCGGTGGCCGAAGCGAACCTGCGCCAGGCCACCAAGGCCATCGAGGACACGGTGCTGCGCGCGCCCTTCGTCGGACGTGTCGCGCGCAAGCTGGTGGAAGACTTCGCCAATGTGCAGGCCAAGCAGCCGGTACTGATACTGCAAAGCGACGATGCCATGGAGATGCGTGTCCAGGTTCCCGAGGCGCTCTGGGTTCGCTCGCAGCGTGTCGACTCGGCCGCGGACATAGAGGAGATCAACTCGCAGATCCGCGTGGTGCTGAGTTCGCTGCCCGATCAACCGATTGCGGCGAGGATCACCGCTTTCGCCAGCATGGCCGACCCGGTGACCCGCACGTTCCGCGTCACCGTCGGCTTCGAACCGCCGCCTGGCAGCAGCGTCAGCCCCGGGATGACCGGGCACGTCGCCTACAACTTGCCGGCGGAAAACGCAGTAGCTGGCCTGCACGTTCCCGCCGATGCCGTGGTCGCCGCGCCCGACAACACAGCCTTTGTCTGGCTCTTCGATGCGCAGAGCGGCACGGTGCAGCAACACCCTGTGACCCTGGGTGAGCTCAGCGGCGACAGCGTCTTGGTAACTTCCGGGCTGGCGGTTGGCGACCGCATCGCGGTCTCGGGCGTGCACACGCTCAGCGACGGCTTCCCCGTGCACGCCCTGGAGGATTGAGCCGATGGATATCGCCGCCGTCGCCATCAGGAAGCGCCTGGTCACCCTGGTACTCACCGGGGCGATGCTCGTCGCCGGGCTATTGACCTATAACGGCATGAGCCGCCTGGAAGACCCGGAGTTCACCATCAAGGAGGCACTGGTCGTCACGCCCTACGCCGGGGCGTCGGCCCTGGAGGTGGAGCAGGAAGTCAGCGACCGACTGGAGAAAGCCGTACAGCAACTCGGGCAGCTGGAGCGCGTGCGCTCGAAGTCCGAGCGTGGGCTGTCGACGCTGACCGTGACCGTCAAGGACAACTATGATCGCGAGAGTTTGCCCCAGGTCTGGGACGAGCTGCGGCGCAAGATCGACGATGTGCAGCGTGATCTGCCGCCGGGTGCCGGGCCGTCGATCGTGCTCGACGACTACGGCGACGTCTACAGCGTGTTTCTGGTGGTCACCGGCGACGGCTACAGCTATGCCGAGCTCAAAGACTACGTGGATGGGCTGCGCCGCGAGTTGCTGCTGGTGCAGGACGTCGGCAAGATCACCACCTTCGGCGAGCGCCGCGAGGCCATCTTCGTCGAGTTCAACAGTGACCGTCTGTCGCAGCTGGGTCTTGCGCCCGCCGCCATAGTCGAGGAACTGCGGCAGAAGGGCGTGGCGACGGATGCCGGTCGAGCGCGGGTGGGCTCGGCCTTCGTCACCCTGGCGCCATCGGGTGGGCTCAGTTCGGTGGGCGATTTCGAGGCCTTGCTGATCCATGGTGGCGACGGCCGGCAGTTCCATCTGCGCGACCTCGCCAGCATCCGTCGCGGCTATGTAGAGCCAAGCACCGCCGAAATCCGCTTCGACGGTCGGACCGGTATCGGCCTCGGCATTTCCACCGTCTCCGGTGGCAACGTGGTGACCATGGGCGAGGCACTGCAGGCACGCATGGCGGAGCTTGAGGGGCAGCGCCCGGTCGGCATGGAGTTCGGCATCGTGTCCCTGCAGTCGGAGGCCGTCACCACCGCCATCTCGGGCTTCGTCGAGAGCCTGCTGGAGGCGGTTGCCATCGTCGTTGCGGTACTGCTGCTGTTCATGGGCCTGCGCAGCGGGCTGCTGATCGGTTTCGTGCTGCTGCTGACCATCGCCGGCTCCTTCCTGTTTCTCGAACCGATGGGCGTCGCGCTCGAGCGTATCTCGCTGGGCGCCTTGATCATCGCGCTGGGCATGCTGGTCGACAACGCCATCGTGGTGGTCGACGGTGTGCTCATCCGCATGCAGAAGGGCGAGAGTGCCGAACAGGCGGCTTCCACCGTCGTCAAGCAATCGGCCTGGCCGCTGCTCGGCGCCACCCTGATCGCGATACTGGCGTTTGCCGCGATCGGTACCTCGAACGACGCCACCGGCGAGTTCTGTCGCTCGCTGTTCCAGGTGGTGATGGTCTCGCTGCTGCTGAGTTGGGTGACCGCGGTCACGGTGACGCCGCTGCTCTGCGTCATGTTCCTGAAGGCGCCCACGGCCGATCAGGCGGGCGTCGATCCCTACGGCGGCCGCTTCTACCGCCGTTACGAGGACTTGCTGCGTGCCTGTATCAGGCGCCGCTACCTGAGCACGGCAAGCGTGGCCGGCCTGTTCGCCGTCTCGCTGTGGGGCTTTACCCTGGTCGAGCAGAGCTTCTTCCCCAGCTCGACGCGTCCCCAGTTCATGGTGGATTACTGGCTTCCCCAGGGCACCCATATAGACGCTACGCGCGCCGAAGCCGAGCGGGTCGAGCGCTTGCTGCTGGAGCAGGACGGGGTGACGCACGTGACCACCACCCTGGGCGAGGGCGCGCTGCGCTTCCTGCTCACCTACCAGCCGGAGCAGCCCAACCCGGCTTATGCGCAGTTTCTGGTCAGCGTGGACGATTACCGCGTCATCGCCGGCCTCATGGCGAAAGTCGAGACCGAACTCGCCTCCCGCTTCCCGGACGCACTGGCCTATGCCTCGCCGTTCGAACTCGGCACGGGGGTGAGCGGCAAGATTCAGGCCCGGCTCAGCGGCCCCGACCCGAGCGAGCTGCGCCGGCTCGGCGATCAGGTGCAGCAAATCTTTCGGCAAGATCCCAACGCCAAGGCGGTGCGCACCGATTGGCGGCAACGGGTAAAGCTGGTGCAAGCGACCCTGGCCGAGGAGCAGGCCAACGTCAACGGCATCACCCGTGCCATGGTGGCGACGGCGATCCAGGAGGGTTTCCAGGGCGTGACCGCGGGCGTCCATCGCGAGGCGGACCTGCTGCTGCCGATCATCGTGCGTGTCGACGAAGCGTCGCGTAACGACATCGATGGCCTGGCGAATCTGCAGATCTGGAGCCCGGTGGCGCAGCGGATGATTCCGTTGCAGCAGGTGGTTCGGTCGTTCGAAACCACCTTCGAGGACGAGTTGATCCATCGGCGCGACCGCAAGCGCACGCTCACCGTCTACGCCGACCCGAGGCAAGGCAATGCCAACGACCTGTTCTCGCGGCTGCGCCCGCAGGTCGAAGCCTTGCCGCTGCCGCCCGGCTACAGCCTGCAGTGGGGCGGGGAGTACGAGGACGCCGGCAAGGCCCAGGCCGGCCTTGCCGCGACCATCCCGGTATTCATCGCGGTCATGGTGCTGATCACCATCATGATGTTCAACACGCTGCGCCAGCCACTGGTGATCTGGCTATGCGTGCCGCTGGCCCTGATCGGCGTGACCGCCGGCCTGCTGCTCACCGGGCAGCCCTTCGGCTTCATGGCCTTGCTCGGTTTCCTCAGCCTGATCGGCATGCTGATCAAGAACGCCATCGTGTTGATCGAGCAGATCGATTTGGAATGCGACGAAGGCAAGGAATTGCTACCGGCGATCATCGATGCCGGGGCGAGCCGCCTGCGCCCGGTGGCGATGGCCGCGCTGACCACAGCGCTCGGCATGATCCCCTTGGTCTTCGACGCCTTCTTCGTATCCATGGCCATCACCATCATCGGCGGTCTGCTGTTTGCGACCGTCCTCACCATGGTCGTGCTACCGGTGTTCTATGCGCTGATCTACCGAGCACCATAAGTCCTCGGCTCGGCGGCCGATGGCCGATGGCCGGCGCATCGAGTCGAGAGGTCCAGTTCAACAACCCGCAACAGATGAGACGAGCATGACGCTGACAGACCAAAGCATCGGTATCCGCTCCGGCGAAGAACTCGACGCCGCCGTTATCGATACCTACCTCAAGGCCCACATTCCCGGCCTGAGCGGCGAAGCGAAGATCAGCCAGTTCCCTGGCGGCGCCTCGAACCTGACCTACCTGATCGAATACCCCGAACAGGAGTTCGTCCTGCGTCGTCCGCCGTTCGGTCACAAGGCCAAGTCGGCGCACGACATGGGCCGCGAATACCGCATCCTCAACCAGCTCAACGCCGGTTTTCCCTACTGCCCCAAGGCCTACGTGCACTGCACCGACGAGTCGGTGATCGGCGCCGAGTTCTACGTGATGGAACGGGTCAAGGGCATCATCCTGCGCTCGGAGATGCCGGCCGAGCTGAACTTCTCGCCCGAGCAGACCAGCTCGCTGTGCAAGAGCTTTATCGACAAGCTGGTCGAGCTGCACAAGGTCGACTACAACGCCTGCGGCCTCGGCGACCTGGGTAAGCCGCAAGGCTATGTGGAGCGCCAGATCGGCGGCTGGATCAGCCGTTACGAGAAGGCCCTGACCCCCGATGCGCCCACCTGGGAGCCGGTCAAGGCCTGGCTGCGCGACAAGATGCCGGCCGATCACCCCAAGCCGGGCATCGTGCACAACGACTACCGCTTCGACAACGTCATCCTCAACCCGCAGAACCCGAGCGAGATCATCGGCGTGCTGGACTGGGAGCTGACCACCCTCGGCGATCCGCTGATGGACCTGGGCAACACCCTGGCCTACTGGATCGAGGCGGGCGACCCGCAGCCCATGCAGTCGATCCGCCGCCAGCCGAGCAACGCCCCGGGCATGCTCACTCGCCAGCAGTTCGCCGACTACTACGCCGAGCGCGCCGGGCTGCCTGTCATCGACAACCTGGATTACTACTACTGCTACGGGCTGTTCCGCCTGGCCGGCATCGTCCAGCAGATCTACTACCGCTTCTACCTTGGCCAGACGCGGGACCCGCGCTTTGCCGAGTTCATCCAGATGAATCGGCTGCTGGAACAGGCGGCCCTGCAGGTTATTTCTCAGTCGCGCCTATAAGGTGCATCGCGTTGCCGCTCGGGGGCTGCAAGCCCCCGGCCGAACAGGGCGAAAAGGGCGTCGGCGCTGAGCGTTCAGCGGTTGGCCACGAACAGTTGCAGCGCCCGGCAGGCCGTCTCGGTTTCGCTCTTGAGCCGCGCCGAGTCCCTGTGAGCGGCCCAGGCGATGATCAGACCGTCGGCCAGTTGAATGAGCAAGCGGCTGGTCGATTGCAGGAACGCAGGATCGAGTTGATTGCCGATGGCCCGCTCGAGCTCGCGCTCGATGGCCTCGGAGGCCACCGCGAAGATCTTGCTCGCCATCTCCGGATTGTTACGCAGCGTCCAGTAGAAGAGCTCGGTCTGCGCCTTGGCCAGTTCCGGATGCTCGGTCAGCCAGGTGATCAGGTGGCGCAGCATCTCTGCCGCGCTATCGGCTGCGGTCGAACCGGCGGCCACATGCTCCAGCGCCTGATGGGGCAGGTTGAACAGCGATTCGTACACCGCATAGAACAGCTCGTCCTTGGTGCGGAACACGTAGTGCAGCGTTGCCAGAGGGCAATCCGCCGCTGCCGCGATGCGCCGCGTCGTGGCGTTGGCAACGCCATGTTCGGCGATCACCTTGACGGTCGCCTCTACGAAGTCCTGTCTGCGCAGTTCAGCGCCCACTCTGGCCATAGCTATCTGATCTCCTTTGGCTACTGCTTAACTGTCTTCATGGGACTCGACGCCGGCGGATGCTACCGCATCGGCATCCGCCGGGTAACGGGTCGAGCCGTATTGGCTGTTGCGCTGTTCCCTGCCCGACGCATGCGGGCAGATCGACAAACGGACAGCTCCTTCAAATAAACATAACGTGTGTTTCGTAAATACCCAGAATGGTGCGGCGTGCTGACCGAGATGGTGCGTGCTGGGTATTTGGGTATCGCCGCCAGGGTGGCATAAATTGCATAACTTATTGAAATAAAAGGGATAATTTTAGTTTGTGAGGGTGGCATGTGTTTTGCCTTGGTCAAATGACTTGGTCAAGTGATCAAGTCATTTGACCAAAAGTGTGGCACAGCCCGATTCTCCCCGCCAGGAAGCTCGGGTGGCCGGTTCAAGCCCCATGAGGACTTTCCAATGAATGAAGTAATTGAGCGCTCGCGCCTCGGTATCTCCACCTTCAGTGGCGCAAGGCATCTGGTCATGGCATTGGCGGCATCCGCCGCCATCTGTGCGGTTCAGGCTGCGGAGCAGGATCCTGCACTGCTGGGTACCAAGCTGACTCCGCTGGGAGCAGAGGCAGCGGCCAGCGCCGATGGGGCGATTCCGGCATGGGCTGCACCTGGCCCGCAGGGCGGGAACTGGAGCTACGGTGAGGTGCGTGGCCAGCACTGGAAGTTCAAGGACGACAAGCCGCTCTATAGCATCGACGCCAGCAATGTCTCGCAGTATGCGAGCAAGCTGGCGCCCGCCCAGCTGGAGTTGTTCAACAAGCTGCCGGGCTTCCGCATGGATGTCTACCCCACCCGCCGCAGCTGTGGCGTACCGGATTTCGTCGCCGAGAACACCAAGAAGAACCTTGGCTTCGCCACCCTGGACAGCGCCGGTCTGGCCCTTCAGGAGGCTCATGTGCCGGGCATTCCCTTCCCCATGCCGACCACCGGGGCGGAGGTGATGTGGAACATGAAGATGCATTACCGCGGCGTCGGCTTCGTCATGTCCAAGACCATCTCTGGCATCTCGCCGCGCAAGGCTGGTGGCGACTGGCTGCGTACCTCGCTGGACTGGAACATGTACACCCCGTGGGGGGAGAAGGGCAGCTCGCTGTTCTCGTCCCATGACCGACTGGAAACCGCCACCTACTTCAGCTACTACGACCCGGTGTCCCTGGCTGGACAGGCCGGTGTGCTTACCACCAAGGCCGGCGAGGAGACCACCACCTTCTATTACTTCCCCGGCCAGCGTCGCGTACGCCGCATGCCCGCCTACTCCTACGACGCGCCGCAGATCGGCCTCGACAACCAGTACACCATCGACGAGTCGAACATCTTCTACGGCCCCCTGGATCGCTTCGACTGGAAACTGATCGGCAAGCAGGAGCTGATCGTGCCCTACAACGCCTTCGGCGCCTATGACACCTCGGCCAAACTCGATGCCGTGGCCCAGCCCGACTACTTCGCCCCCGAGTACCGCCGCTACGAGCTGCATCGTGTCTGGGTCGTCGAGGCCACGGTGCGTCAGGGCATGCGCCACCAGGCGCCGAAACGGGTCTTCTACATCGATGAAGACAGCTGGAACGGCCTGCTGGCGGTCGACTACGACAAGCAAGGGCAGATCTGGAAGGTGCGCGAAGGTCAGCTGATCCCGGTCTACGAGACCGGCAGCTGCGATGTCGCGGCCCAGGTCCAGTACAACCTGGTCGATGGGCGTTACCTGTACGACATGACCTCCATCGGCGTGGGCAAGAAGGATCACCGCTGGCTGACCGAGGGCGAAGGCAATCCGCGGATGAAGCGCGACTTCTACACCTCCGACAACCTGCGGACCATCAGCGAACGCTAATTGCGAACTTTGGGAGCCGACATGAAAAGAATAATTTCTAAAGCATCAGGTCTGGTCATTGCGTGCACAGCACCGCTGGCCATGGGCTTCACCTTCGAGACGGAGACTATCCGCGGTTCGTTCGATTCCACCATTGGCTGGGGCATGGGTGTGCGCACCCAGTCTCAGGGGTGCGATCTGATCAATGCCGGTGCGACCGGGAGCGGTGCTCCTGGTGGCTGTCTGGATCCGACCGTCTCCGGTATCGGCGATCAGGGCAACCTGAACTACGACAAGGGCGATTTGTTCACCAACTACATCAAGGGCGTTCACGAACTGGTATTGAAGTTTCCCGAGGACTTCACCTTCATGGCGCGTGGCAGCTGGAAGCGGGACTTCGCCGCCACCGACACCACGGGAACGCTGGGTGCCGAAACCCAGTTCTGGCAGGCCATGGGCTCGGATATCGGCAGCGACGGGCTGACCGATGATGCGCGTGACGAACTGAAGTTCAAGGCGCGCCTGCTCGATCTGTGGGTGAGCAAGGGCTTCGATGTGGCCGATCAGCGGGTGCGGGCGCGCCTGGGTAACCAGGTGATCAACTGGGGCGAGAGCCTGTTCGCCATCGGCGGCATCAACGCCACCAACGCCTATGACTTCCAGGCCCTCTCGAGCCCGGGGGTGCAGCTCAAGGAAGCCGTGCTGCCGGCGCCGATGCTCAGCGTCGCCACCGGGCTCGGTTACGGCGTGAACGTCGAGGCCTACTACCAGTTCGGCTGGAACAAGAGCGAACTGCCGCCGGTGGGCAGCTACTGGTCGACCTACAACGTGATCGGCGAGGGCATGGAGGAGTACGGCTACGACGATAAGGACGCCCGCGACAGCGGTCAGTGGGGCCTCTCGGTACGCTGGCAGCCGCAGGACAGCGACGTCAACTACGGCTTCTACGTGATGCGTTATCACGACAAGCTGCCGCAGGCGCGCTACGACCAGGGCACCTTCGCGCCCACCTGGGTCTACCCGGAAGACCGTATGCTCTACGGCATCAGTGCCAACCTGCCGGTCGGCGACTGGGCCGTGGGTACCGAGCTGTCCTATCGACCCAAGGAGGCGGTGCCGCTCAACCCCTTGCCAGGCCTCGCATTCGGCCCTGCGCCTTGCTCGGGACGGGGAGGGGAGTGCTGGAAGGACACCAAGAAATTCCAGTGGCACCTGACCGGCATCTACAGCATGACCAACGCCAACTCCCCGGATTTGCTCGACTTCACCGGGGCCAGCACCGGTACCCTGCTGACGGAACTGGTGCTGGTGAAATATCCGGGCCTGCATGACAGCTACGACGGCGAGCTGGTTGCCCCGGGGGCCAATACCTGGGTCGAGGATCTGTCGCAGTTCCCGCCCAAATCCCACGGCAACGCGACCTCCTCGGGAATCCACCTCGACTTCAGCCTGACCTATGACGGCAGCCTGATTCCGGGCTGGACGGTGACCCCGGGCATCTACTACCAGCAGTCGCTGGGCAATGGTCGCACGCCATCGATCTATTCGACCTACACCCGCGATGCCAGCGCAATGAACCTGTACCTGAACTTCGTGCGCAACCCGGGTAACTGGCAGGTCAGCTTGAACTACGCGAAGTTCAACGATGGCGACACCTCCTACGACCAGATGCTGCGTGATCGCGATTACGTTGGCCTGGCGATTTCGCACTCGATGTGAGGCATGCAGTGAATACTCCTGTTGTAGACAAGTCCGACCAGAGGGGGCGTGGCGTGCTGCCACGCCTGGAGGGCTGGCTGTTCCGTCAGCGCCGGCTGGTGCTGGTGCTGCTCGCCCTGTTCACCCTGGGCATGGCCTGGTTTGCCGTGCAGCTGCGCATGGATGCCGGCTTCGAGAAGCAATTGCCGATCGGTCACGAGTACGTCGAGACCTTCCAGGCCTACCGCAGCGACCTGATCGGGGCGAATCGCCTGACCATAGTGGTCAAGGCCCGCGAGGGCTCGATCTGGAACGTGGCCGGGCTCAAGCGGCTGTATGACGTGACCCAGGCGGTGACCTTCCTGCCCGGGGTCTCGCGCAGCAGCGTGCAGTCGTTGTGGACACCCAACTCCTTCGTCAACGAGATCACCGAGGAGGGCTTTCGCGCCGATCCCCTGATCCCCGGCACCGTGACGCCCGAGCGTCTCGACCAGGGGATCATCGACAAGATCGCCAACTCCACGGCCCAGGGTGGCTTCGTCGGTACCCTGGTGGCGCGCGATCAAAGCAGCGCGATGATCACTGCCGAACTCAACGAGCTCGACGAAAATGGCCAGCAGCTGGACTACGTGGCCTATAACCAGGTCCTGGAGCAGCAGATTCGCGAGCAATTCGAGGACGACGCGTTCGAAATCCAGATCATCGGCTTCGCCAAGCAGATCGGCGATATCGCCGACGGCGCTTCCGCCGTGCTGGAGTTCTGCCTGCTGGCGCTGCTGCTGACCGCGGCGGCGGTCTACTGGTACTGCCATTCCGTGCGTTTCACCCTGCTAGCGCTCGGCTGCTCGCTGACTTCGCTGATCTGGCAGTTCGGCAGCCTGCGCCTGCTCGGCTACGGCCTGGATCCACTGGCCGTGCTGGTGCCCTTCCTGGTGTTCGCCATCGGCGTGTCCCACGGCGTGCAGCAGATCAACTACATCGTGCGGGAAATCGCCTGCGGCAAGAGCGCCGAGGAGGCGGCACGTTCCAGCTTCAGTGGCCTGCTGATTCCGGGCACCCTGGCGCTGGTCACGGCCTTCGTGTCCTTCGTCACCCTGCTGCTGATTCCGATTCCGATGGTGCGCGAGCTGGCCATCACCGCGTCGCTTGGCGTGGCCTACAAGATCGTCACCAACCTGGTGATGCTGCCGCTGGTGGCGTCGATGCTGAAGGTCGACGGCAGCTACGCCGCTGCCGAAGAACGCTCGCGCGAGCGCCGAGCCCGCTGGCTGCATGGGCTGGCGCGCCTCGCCGAGTGGCGCAATGCCCAGCTGGTGCTTGGCGTCGCCCTGCTGGTGTTCCTCACGGCGATCTGGCAGAGCCATGACCGGGTCGTCGGCACGCTGCAGGCCGGTGCGCCGGAGTTGCGTGAGGACGCCCGCTTCAACCTCGATGCGGTGTCCATCGCCGGCAACTACGACATCGGCCTGGACTGGCTCAGCGTGGTCTTCGAGGTCCGGCCGGACGAGTCCGGCGAGGTCACTGGGGCCTGCGAGAACGTGTCCCTGGGGCAGTATCAGGATCGCTTCGTCTGGGCCATGCAGGGCGTTCCCGGGGTGCTGTCGGTGGCCTCGTTCTCCAGCGGCATGCGCCAGTTCAACGAGGGCTACAACGAGGGCAATCCGAAGATGAGCGCGGTGCCCATCGACGTCATGAACTACTCCTCGCTGGCCACCGAGGTCGCGCGCATCTCGGGCATCATGCGCGCCGATTGCAGCATGACCGCCGTGCACCTGTACCTGGCGGATCACAAGGCAACCACCATCAATCGGGTGATCGAGGCGGCCAAGGCGTTTCGCGCCGAGTTCCCCATGGCGGGCGTCTCGGTGCGCCTGGCCTCGGGCAATGCCGGCGTGCTGGCGGCCATCAACGAGGAGGTGGAGAAGAGCGAAATGCCGATGCTGCTGTATGTCTACGCCGCCATCGCGCTACTGGTGTTCGCCGTCTACCGCGACCTGCGCGCCGTGCTGGTGTGCTGCCTGCCACTGACCATCGGCACCTTCATCGGCTACTGGTTCATGAAGGAACTGCAGATCGGCCTGACCATCGCCACCCTGCCGGTGATGGTGCTGGCGGTGGGTATCGGTGTCGATTACGCCTTCTACATCTACAACCGCCTGCAACTGCACCAGGCCAATGGCCAGCCGATCGTCAAGGCCGTCGAGCATGCGTTGCTCGAGGTCGGCGTGGCGACCATCTTCACCGCCATCACCCTGGCCATCGGCGTCGCCACCTGGGCGTTCTCCGAGCTCAAGTTCCAGGCCGACATGGGCAAGCTGCTGGCCTTCATGTTCATGGTCAACATGGTCATGGCCATGACGGTGCTGCCGGCCTTCGCCGTCTGGCTGGAGCGGGTGTTCCCGCGCAAGCGCCCGGTGCGCATGATCGGCGCCCTGGCGCATTGAGGAGAGAACAGATGCGATACGCGTTTTTCTTGATGGGCGCGCTGCTCGCCGCAGCGCTGCCGCTCGCCACCCTGCAGGCGCAACCGCTGCGGGCCGAGCGGGCTCTGATGGTGAGCCATGCCAGCGCGGCGACCATGCTCGATGCTGAGTGGGCCGGCGGGCGCATGGTGGCCGTGGGCGACCATGGCGTGGTGCTGCTGTCCGACGACCAGGGCAAGAGTTATCGCCAGGCCCGCTCGGTGCCGGTTTCCACGCCGCTGACCGGTGTCAGCTTCGCCGACGCGGAGCATGGCTGGGCGGTCGGTCACTGGGGGGCGATCCTGGCCAGCAGTGACGGCGGCGACTCCTGGCAGATCCAGCGGCTGTCCAGCGAAGAGGACCGCCCGCTGTTTGCCGTGCATTTCTTCAATGCCCGGCAGGGGGTCGCGGTCGGCCTCTGGTCGCTGGTGCTGACCACCGACGACGGCGGGCAGACCTGGCACGAGCAGGCGCTGGAGGCGCCGCCGGGCTATGGTCGGGCCGACCTCAACCTGATGGGGCTGTTCGCCGACGCCAAGGGCGGCCTGTACGCCACCGCCGAGCGTGGCCAGCTGTTGCACTCCGCTGATCGGGGGAAAACCTGGCGCTATCTGGACACCGGCTACGAGGGCACGCTGTGGTCGGGCGCGGCGTTGGCCGATGGCTCGCTACTGGTCGGTGGTCAGCGCGGCACGCTGCTGCATGGCTCGGCAGACGGGCGCAGCTGGCGGCGCGTACCGCTGCAGAGCAAGAGCTCGGTCACCGCCATAGTCGCCGTGGGGCGCCAGGTAGTGGTCGCCGGGCTCGACGGCTTGCTGGTGCGTAGCCGCGACGGAGGGCGCTCGTTTCAGCGCCAAGACGCCGAGGATGGCGTCTCGCTGACCGCCGCCCTGCTCGCAGGCGGTGATCGACCCGTCCTGTTCTCCCGTCGCGGCGTGATAGCCGCGCAGGGTCAGTGACGGGCTAGCTACGGCTGTCGCCGGCGCAGGCCGCGTCGCGATCGATCGAACCTTTTTCAGGGCCTTGCCGTCATTCGACGCTCGGCCCTTTTTTACGACTGTCTAGACCGGAGGGCTTATGTTTGCCGGAATAAAACTGAAGCGCTTGGCTGGGGAAGTCAGCCTGAGAATATCCTCATTGTTGAGTCGCCAGCCGACCCAGGCGTCATGCCGGGGTGAATTGATCGCTCGCTATCCCGAGCTGGTCGACAGCTTCGCCAAGCTGGAGCGCTGGTTCGATCGGCAGGCCGAGGCCGCCGCGGTGCCTATTCCACTCGATGACGAGAGTGCCCTGGTCCGTGAGTTGCGCGAGTGCCTGCAGAGCGCCCGAGAGGAGCTGGGGCAATTGCGCGGTGAAGTCGAAGAGGGCCGGCACAAGCTGCTTGCCTCGGACGAACGACTGGCCGCCTGCGCCGAGCGGGAAGAGATCTGGGAGGTGACCCGAAACCTGCTGACGGAGGTTTGCTGGGAGCTGGTGATAGTCGACGGGGATCCGGCACACCCGGACAACCAGTTGCACTGGTCGCAGCAGTTCCGCGATCTGCTGGGCTACTCGGAGCGGGACTTCCAGAATGACCTGGAAGGTTACTACTCGATCGTCAATCCAGATGACTTGAACCGGATCGTGGCGGTGGTGACCCAGTACTTGACTGCCGGCGATACCACCGTGCCCTATACGGTCGAGTACCGGATGCAACACAAGAGCCGGGGCGAGGTGTGGTTCCGCGAGCGCGGCCAGGGTGTCCTGGACCGAGATGGCAAGCTCTGTCGGATTATCGGTGCCGTACGTGACATCTCGGACGAGCGCCTCGCGGAGACCATTCGCGCACGCGAACAGGCCGGCATGCAGACTACCTACGAGCAGATTTCGCAGGTAGTGGGCGTGATCAAGGGCATCGCCGATCAGACCAACCTGCTCGCGCTCAATGCCGCCATCGAGGCAGCTCGCGCCGGCGAACAGGGCCGCGGCTTCGCCGTGGTGGCCGACGAGGTGAAGAAGCTCGCCGGCAGGACCCGCGAGGCCACCCAGAAGATCCAGGAAATGCTGACCGCCAGAGCGGCCTGCTAGCGAGTGGAGGAACTATGTTCAGGCGAAGGCACGACTCCAGGATTGGAAGTCGTGCCCGGAGATCGGCTTGCTGATGCAGTAGCCTTGGGCCTCCTCGCAGCCCCAGCCGGAGAGCATGTCCATGGCCTCGGTCGATTCCACCCCTTCGGCGACTACCTCGATGCCCAGGCAATGGGCCAGCTCGATGATCGACTTGACGATGGCCGCCGACTCCTTGTCGCTACCCAGGCCAATGACGAAGGACTGATCGATCTTGATGTAGTCCACCGGAAGCTTTCTCAGGTAGGACAGGGATGAGTAGCCGGTGCCGAAGTCATCGATAAATATCTTGAAGCCCGCTTCGCGCAGCCGCGTGAGCACCTGCCGGGCGGCCGCCAGGTCCTCCATGATGCAGCTCTCGGTCAGCTCGAACTGAATCCAGTCCGGGGTGCCGCCCCAGGTTTGCAGTGCGCGCGCGATCTGCTCGTTGAGCTGAGGGTCACGGATGTCGTGGGGCGATAGATTGATGGCAATCGGAACGGCTCGACCTGCGTCATGCCACAGGTAGCTTTCCCGGACTGCGGCCGCCAATACCCAGTAGGTCAGCTTGGTGATCAGGCCGGCACTCTCGGCGCAGGTGATGAACTGGCTGGGGCTGATCAGGCCTCGCTCGGGATGTTCCCAGCGCACCAGAGCTTCCACACCGCTGACCCGTTTCGAGCCCATGCGCAGCTTGGGTTGAAACAGCAGGCGCAGTTCGTCGCGCTCGATGGCGCGCCGCAGGTCGGTCATCAGAGCCAGCCGCTGGGCGTTGTCGCTATCCAGCGAACCGGCGTATATCGCCACTCTCTCCGTGCCCTGTTTGGCGCCGTAGCGGGCGACATTCGCGCGGCGCAGCAGGGCATCGGGATCGCTGCCATGTCCGGGGAACAGCGTGATGCCGATGCTGCAGTCGGTGTGAACCAGCAATTCGCCCAGGGCCAGCGGTGCATGGAGTGTCTGCGCTACGTCGCGCGCTACTTGCATCGCGTGACTGGCGTCCTGCCCCGGCAGCAACAGGGCAAAGGAGGATTCAGCGATCCGCGCCAGTGTTTCCAGTGGCTCGCCACGCTCGCGCAGCCTGCTTGCGAGCGCCTGCAGGAGCTGGTCGCCTTCGCGGTAGCCGAGGGTTTCGTTGATTTCCCTGAAGTTGTCGACTTCGACATGCAGCAGGGCCAGCGGGGCGTGCGAGTCGCCCGAGTGGGCGATGGCTGTGCTCAGGGCCTCGTGCATGGACAGTCGATTGGGCAGTCCGGTCAATTCGTCGAAATAGGCCATTCTCCATATGCGCTCTTCGGCACACTTGAGCTCGCTGATATCGGTGATAAAGCCCTCCAGGGCCAGCACTTTTCCATCTGCGGAGTAGACGCCGCAGCCCTTGTCCCAGACCCATTTGGTCTGGCCGTCTGGTGTCCGGATCCGGTAGCTGGACTGGTAGGGTTGCCGTTTCTTCAAGGCCCGGGTGACCCCGCGGCGGAGCGTTGGAAGGTCGCCTGGGTGAATGATGTCCGCCATCTTGACACGCCCCGTGATCAAGTCATCGGCGGCATAACCGGTAAGTTGCAGGCAGCCCTCGCTGACCAGTTCGAGGCGCCAGGAGAGGTCGCTGCGACAGCGATACGCCACGCCGGGGAGGTTGCCGATCAGGGTCTGCAGGGTGCGCTGACTTTCCCGTAGGCCATCGATCTCGACCAGCTCCCGGGCGAGCCGATCCGCCAGCTCACGCTGGCCGCTGCGCTGCTCGATCGAGGCGGCGATGTGCCGGGCCAGCAGGTCAAGGGCCGCCAGCTGCGAGGCGTCGAGGGTCTTGGGTAGGGTGTCGGCGACCGCCAGCACGCCGACCATTTCGCCTCCCGCCAGGGCGATGGGGACACCGGCAAAGCACTTGATAAAAGGCGGCCCGGCCACCAGTTCGCAGTGGCGCAAGCGCTCGTGGGTCGAGGCATCCGCTACCTGAATCCGCTCCCGGGCAGTGGTGACGGCGGCGCTCAACGCGCCTTGCCAGGCGTTCTCGCCATCGGCCATACCCCGCAGCGCGCCGCACCAGTCGCCGCCTTGGTCCGGGAACGTCAGCATGGCCATTGGCACCTGGCAGGCGAGCGCCGCCAGCTTGACGAAGCTGTCGAGTTCCACGGCGGACAGGGGCGCGCGGATAGCTCGAAGCTGAACAGCTGCCATAGTCGCTCCTCCAGCGGACATGCATCGACGCAATAGTAGGAGGCTCCTGCAGTACTGCTGCCCGTAGCCAGGCGCGCGAGGGCCAGGGCTAACCAGGCTCTGCTATCAGTGTAGCCGGGGCGGCAATCTCGGCGATCACTTGGCATGGCGCCCCGAACTCTGGGTGGAGCGAATAAAAAGGCCTCTGTAGCAATTACCTGTTGCGCGGCGATAAACCGTAGCTTGGGTTGAGGAGCGCAGCGACGAAGCCCAACGAGCTATGCCAACGCCCGTTGGGCTTCGCTACGCTCAGCGCCAACCTACCGATTGCAGGCAACACGCAGCGGGTACATAGCCAAAAAAAAGCGCGGCTTGTGCCGCGCGAACGCTCAACTTGGTCGCGGGGTAGGGTGAACCGGCCCCGTGAAGAGGAGTTAGAACTGATCCGCCGTCAGTTCGTAGAGGCTGTCGGCGCCGCCGCGTATGCAGGCGCTCAAGCCTTCGATGCGCGGCAGAATGCGTTTGAAGAAGAAGCGTGCAGTGGCCTGCTTCGCCGAGTAGAAGTCCGGGTCCGAGGCCAGTCTGGCCTTCGCCGTGCTGGCCATTCGCGACCAGACGTAGGCATAGGCGACGTAGCCGAACAGGTGCAGGTATTCCACCGAGGCGGCGCCCACCTGGCGAGGGTCCTGCTGGGCCTGGTCACGGATCCAGGCGCTGGACTCCTCGAGCCGTTGCACGGCATCCAGCAGCGCATCGCGATGCTCGACGCCGGGCTCTTGGGCGTAGAGGCGGATTTCCGCGAGGAATTCGTCCAGCGCGTTGCCGCCATCGGCGAGAACCTTGCGCCCCAGCAGGTCCAGTGCCTGGATGCCGTTGGTGCCTTCGTAGATCTGGGTGATACGGCAGTCGCGGACCAACTGCTCCTGGCCCCATTCGCGGATATAGCCATGGCCGCCGAAGATCTGCTGGCCGTGCACGGTGGTCTCCAGCCCCATATCGGTCAGGAAGGCTTTAGCGACGGGCGTGAGCAGCGCCACCAGTTTCTCGGCGCGCTTGGCCACTACGGCGTCTTCACTGTACTTGGCGGTGTCCAGCTGCAGGGCGACGTAGCTGGAGAAGGCGCGACCACCCTCGTTCAGCGCCTTCATGGTCAGCAGCATGCGGCGCACGTCCGGATGCACGATGATCGGGTCGGCGGCTTTATCCTTGGCCACGGGGCCGGTCGGGGCGCGGCCCTGGATGCGCTCGCGGGCGTAGTCCACGGCGCTCTGGTAGCTGCGCTCGCCCAGGGCCAGGCCCTGGATGCCGACGCCCAGGCGCTCGTAGTTCATCATGGTGAACATGGCATTGAGACCCTTGTTCACCTCGCCGACCAGGTAGCCGGTGGCGCCGTCGAAGTTCATCACGCAGGTGGCCGAGGCCTTGATGCCCATCTTGTGTTCGATCGAACCGCAGCTCACCGCGTTGCGCTCCCCCAGGGAGCCGTCGGCATTGACCATGACCTTGGGCACCAGAAACAGCGAGATACCCTTGGGCCCGGCCGGTGCGTCCGGCAGCTTGGCCAGCACCAGGTGGATGATGTTCTCGGTCAGGTCCTGCTCGCCGCCGGTGATGAAGATCTTGGTACCGCTGACCTTGTAACTGCCGTCGGCCTGGGGTTCGGCGCGGGTTCTGATGATGCCCAGATCGGTGCCGGCATGCGGCTCGGTCAGACACATGGAACCGGCCCAGACGCCGGCATACATGTTCGGCAGGTACTGCGCCTTCAGCTCTTCGCTGGCGTGGTTGAGGATCGACAGGCAGGCGCCGGCGGTCAGCATCGGATAGAGGCCGAAGGACAGGCTGGCGGCGTTGACCATCTCCTCGACCTGGACGCCGATCACCTTGGGCATGCCCATGCCGCCGAACTCCGGCGAGCCGCCGACACCGACCCAGCCGCCTTCGGCGTAGGTGCGGTAGGCTTCGGGGAAACCGGCCGGGGTCTTCACCGCGCCGTCGTGCCAGGAGCAGCCTTCCTCGTCGCCGCTGCGGTTCAGCGGGGCGACAACCCCCGCGGTGACCTTGCCGGCTTCCTCGAGGATGGCTTGGGCGGTGTCCATGTCCAGGCTGTCGGCGAGCCCGGGCAAGGCGGCCCATTGCTGGCCGACGTCGAAGACCTCACTGAGGACGAAGTGGATATCGCGCAGGGGCGCCTGGTAGTTGCTCATGGTCGGTTCTCCAAAGTCGACAAGGGGGTGGTGGCGGTCAGCAGGCGCACCAGGGTCTCGCAGCGCTGCCGCTCGCTCAGCGGGTAGCGCGCGAGCCACAGCGGCAAGTGCTCGAACAGCTCCAGGGTCGCCACGCTGGTCTGATCGGCGGCGCCGAGCAGCGCCTGAAGCTTGTGCTGCACCTGCTGACGCAGCCGATCGATGTACTGCCGTTGGCTCGGCTTGAGGCAGCCGGCGTCGCGGGTTGCCAGCTGAAAGTGCAGGGGATGGGATTCGTGGAGCGCTATCAGCCGCTGGATCACCTCCTGCAGGGTCGCACTGGCCGATTCGCGCTGATGGCGACGGTCGAACAGCGACAACAGCGCCATGTAATGTTCTTCGATGAACTCCTGGAGCAGCTCCTCCTTGCTGGAACAGTGGTTGTAGAGCGAGCCGGCGGTCAGTTCGAGGTGGCTGGCCAGCTCGCGCAGGCTGACCTGGGCGAAGCCGCGTTGGGCAAACAGTTCCAGGGCCCTGGGGCGGTTGCGCTCGAAGCGCGAGCCGGTTCCGGCAGGGCGCGAGATGGGCTCCATGCACTTGGCTGTGTTCATGTTGCAACCCCTCAGAGACGGTGTTCGGGAGCAGCCTGTACGAGACGCGCCGAAGGAGCCGGCCGGGTGCGCAGAACCCGCGTCGTGGGTTGGGTGCTGGCGCATTTCCCGACCGACCCCGTCAGACGCGTTCGAAGATGACGGCGATGCCTTGGCCGCCGCCGATGCACATGGTGGCCAGCGCATAGCGACCCTTGATCCGGTGCAGCTCATGGATCGCCTTGGTAGCGATGATGGCGCCGGAGGCGCCCACTGGGTGGCCCAGGGAAATGCCGGAGCCGTTGGGGTTGACCTTGTCCGGATCGAAGCTCAGCGCATGCGCCACCGCGCAGGCCTGGGCGGCAAAGGCTTCGTTGGACTCGATGACGTCGAGGTCGGCCAGGCTCAGGCCGGCGCGTTGCAGCGCCAGACGAGTCGCCGGGATCGGGCCGAGGCCCATCAGGGTGGGCTCGACGCCGGCGTGGGCATAGGCCACCAGACGCGCCATGGGCTGCAGTCCCTGTTCCTTCACCGCTTCGCTGCTGGCCAGCAGCAGGGCGCTGGCGCCATCGTTGAGGCCCGAGGCATTGCCAGCGGTGACGCTGCCACCCTCGCGGAAGGCCGGCTTCATCTTCGCCAATTGCTCCAGGGTCACCTCGCCGCGCACGTGCTCGTCGGTCTCGAATTGGATAACGCCTTTGCGGGTCTGGATCTCCACTGGCACGATCTGTTCGGCGAAGCGCCCTTCTGCGATGGCGCGGGCTGCGCGCTGCTGGCTCTGCAGGGCCAGGGCGTCCTGTTCTTCGCGGCTGATGCCGTGCAGCTGGGCGACGTTCTCGGCGGTGATGCCCATATGGATGCCGTGCAGCGGGTCCTGCAGGGCGCCGAGCATGTAGTCGAGCATCTTGGCATCGCCCATGCGCGCGCCCCAGCGTACGCTGGGCACCAAATAGCCACCCTGGCTCATGGATTCGGCGCCACCGGCGAGGGCGATGCGCGAATCGCCCAGCAGCAGGCCCTGGGCGGCGCTGACGATGGCCTGCAGGCCCGAGCCGCACAGGCGGTTGACCGTGAGTGCCGGCGCCTCCTTGGGAATCCCGGCCTGCAGGGCCGCCACGCGGCTGATGTAGGCGTCCTTGGGGGTGGTCGGAATGACGTGGCCGAACACTACATGCTCCACCTGCTGCGGGTCGCAGCTCGCCCGCTCGAGGGCGGCGCGAGCGACCAGCGTGGCGAGCTGGGCGGGCGGGGTGTCCTTCAGGGTGCCGCCGTAGGTGCCGATGGCGGTGCGTACCGCGCTGACAACGAAAACTTCGGGTCTGTTCATCCGAGACGCTCCTGGTTCGGTAGTGGAATGGCCGCGAGTCTAGGGCGTGAGGGCAGCCGTCTCCTATGCCAGAATTGCGCAGGTACGGCTGACGAATTTGGACATATCGAGTGTTATGAAAGCCTCTAGTACGAGCCATTCTGACGAGCGAGCCGTGCGCAAGGGCGATTCGGTGGCGGCCTATTTCGTCAAGGCGGCCGTGCACCGCCTGGCCCATGCGCCGCAACGTGCCGAGGCCCTGCTGCGTGAGGCCGGCATCGAGCCGGCCTGGCTCGATGATCCGTCGCAGCGGGTACCGGCCGAGGCGGTTGCGCGGCTGTGGCTGCTGCTCACCGAGGAGCTGGGCGACGAGTTCTTCGCCTTCGACTCGGGTGGCATGCCCCGCGGCGCCTTCGCCATCATCTGCCGCAGCGTCGTGCACGAACCCGATCTGCGGCGTGCGCTGCGCCAGTGCCTGTCCGGCTTCAACCTGTTCCTGCGGGATATCCACGCGCACCTGGAACTGCGGGGCAATCGTGCCGCCATCGTGCTGCGGACCCGTATCGCGGATCAGGCCATACGCAGCGTCGCCGAGGAGATCTACCTGAGCATGGTGATCGGCGTGGCCTGCTGGCTGGTGGGGCGGCGGATCAACCTGGATCACACCCAGTTCGGCCATCCGCAGCCGCCCCATGGTGCAGATCCGTTGCTCTGGGGGCCCTGGATCGAGTTCGATGCACCCCGCACCGAAGTGGAGTTCAGCGCCGCCCAGTTGTCCCTGCCGACGGTGCGCAACTTCGCCAGCCTCAAGCAGTTCCTGCGTCATGCACCGGAAGGGGTGGTGGTGCGTTTTCGCAATCGAGCCGGGCTGGCGGCCGGCGTCTATCGCCGCCTGAAGGCCTCCCCCGAGCTGGATTGGCCGTCACAGACCCAGATGGCGCTGAACCTGGCCATGAGCGAGTCGGCGTTTCGTCGGCAACTGGAGCGCGAGGGCTTCTCCTATCAGGCGCTCAAGCACGAGGTGCGCAAGGCGCTGGCCTTCGACTATCTCAACGACAGCAGCCTGAGCATCAGTGAGATCGCCATTCGCTGTGGCTTTCAGGAGCCCAGCGCGTTTCACCGGGCCTTTCGTCAGTGGACCGGCATGAGTCCCGGCAGCTACCGCGCCGTGCGGACGGCAAGCCGGAACTGAGCACGGCAGTCGTCAGCGACTGAGGCCCGCGCCACCCCTCGCACATTTAGGTACCTGCGTGCCTGCCCGCTGACTTCTCTCCCCGGTAGCACCCGACGCCAGTCGCTGCACGCAACTGGCGGTGCTCGCTGTCTTCATGCCTCGCAAACTTGCCTGGCGCCGCACAATCCTACCGGCGTCCGCTGGCAGGGCATCTGCGCGCCAAACACAACCTCCGCTGCACAAAGGGTTACATCCAGGATAATTAACATAACAAAAGATTTGCATAACAAGTGTTGCGTAAATATAAGGGCGTGGTTAGAGTGAGGCGAAACAACAAAACGCCTCCAGGAGGTGCGTCAGATGATTACCCTCAAGCCCACCCTGACTCTGCCGGCTGCCGGCCTGTCCGGCTTCGAAACCCCGCTGACCGAAGAAGAGGCCGCCATCCAGGCCTCGGTGCACCGCTTCGCCAAGGAAGTGCTACGCCCACTGGGGCGTGAGCTGGATCGGATGAGCGCCGAGCAGGTTGCCGCGCCGGGGTCGCCGTACTACTCGCTGTTCGCTGAGTTCGCCAAGCTGGGGTTGGACCCGGCGCTGTTGGCGGAACTGCCGCCGGAGATGGCGGTGCGCATCGAGTCGATGATCGGCGAGGAGCTGGGCTGGGGCGATTCAGGTCTCGCCGTGTCTCTGGGCTGCGCCGGCTTCCCGCTGCAGATGGCGGTGGCCGCCGGCAACGCCGAGCTGATTGAGCTGTGCCAAGGCAGGATCGGCTGCTGGATGGCCACCCAGCCCGATCGCGGCAGCGACAACCAGCTGCTGGATATCGCCCGCGACTGGCCGGCCGGAACCCCGGCCAATATCGGCAACCTGACCGCCAAGGTGGTCGGCGACGAGATCATCATCAATGGCCAGAGTTCGGCCTGGGTGTCCAACGGCGCGGTGGCGCAGGTGGCCTTCGGTCTGATGTGCGCCGACTACGGCGACGGCTTCTACGGCAAGGATGGCCTGCCCAACGGTATCGCGGTGATAGTGCCGCTGGATATCAAGGGCGTCTCCAAGGGCAAGCCGCTGGAGAAGATCGGCCAGCGTTCATTGCCCCAGGGCGAAATCTACTTCGACGACGTGCGCGTGCCGCGGCGCTTCGCCATCGCCGAGCAGGACGGCTACTACGGTGCCGTCAGCTCCTCCTGGTCCTATGCCGGTACGCACATGAGCCAGGTTTTCACCGGCGTCGCCCGTGCCGCCTTCGAGCTGGCGCTGCAGTACTGCCATGAGCGCCGCCAGGGCGGCCGCATGTTGATCGACCACCAGATGACCCGCCTGCGCCTGGGCGAAATGCTCCGTCGCGTCGAGATCGCCCGCGCCGTCGCCCGCCGTTCGCTGAGCTTCGCCCGCCTGTCGCCGCAGACCCATCCGTACGCCACCGCCTCGGCCAAGGTCACGGTCACCGAGGAGGCGCTGGCGGTGGTCCAGGAAGCCTTCCGCCTGTTCGGCGGCAACGGCACCACCCTCGAATACCCGATCGAGAAGCTGCTGCGCGACACCCAGTCGGCGCTGATCGAAGACGGTGAGAACCGCATCCTGACCATGCGCCTGGGGCTGCTCGCACAGCAGCTCTATGCCGAAGGTTGGGCGCAGAACTGATCCACCCGCTCCACCAGACCATTCATCCAAGAACAAAACGAGGTACTCGAAATGGCCAAATATCCTGTCGTTGTCTACGGCGCTAGCGGCTACACCGGCATGCTGACCATGGACTGGCTGATCGACCAGAAAATCCCCTTCACGGCCGTGGCGCGCAACGCCGGGCGTGCCAAGGAAATGATGGCGCAGCGCGTCGTCGGCCTGGAAACGGCCACCTACGAGATCATCGAGTGTCCGCACGAGGTCGAGGCCCTGACCGCCGTGTTCAAGGGCGCGAAGGTCGTCTGCAACACCGTCGGCCCGTTCGTCAATTTCGGTCTGACCACCGCTGAGGCCGCTCTGAAAGCCGGCTGCCACTACCTGGACCCGGCCGGTGAGCAGGAGCACATTCGTGCCCTGCGCGACCAGTTCGGCGAGCTGTACCGCCAGGCCGGCCTGCTGCTGTCGCCGTCGCTGTCCTACATGTACACCTTCGCCGAGATTGCCGCCGAGCTGGCCCTGGAGACCCCCGGTGTCGACTCCCTGGAAACCGCCACCCTGACCCGTGGTCCGCGTGTCGGCGCCGCCGGCGTGACCGTGGGTTCCACCGCCACCATCTTCGAGGGCTTCCGCCACCCGGGTGCCTACCTGTGGGAGAAGGAGCTGGTTCCCTACGCGCCCAACAGCAGCTTCAACGTCGTCTGCCCCAGCCTGCTCGAGTCGGTTTTCTGCCTGCCCTGGGGCGGTACCTCGCTGCCGATCTACTTCCAGAACGACGGCCGCGTGCGCAGCTGCATGTCCTGCGTCGGCTTCTACGACAACCCGGTGATGAAGATGGTCCACGGCCTGGGGCAGAAGTGGGAGGCCGAGTACAAGCACCTGCCCAAGGAGCAGCAGGACGCGGTGATCCAGAACCTGGTGGATTCCACCACGCCGAGCATGCCGCCGCGCGAGCGCAGCACCCTGCAGCGCACCGTGGATTTCGCCATCGGCCGTGGCCAGCTGGCGTCGGTGCGCGCCACCGTGCATGGCATCACCCCCTATATCGCCACCGGCGCGCTGCACGCCGCCGCCGCGGCCAGGCTGCTGGACAACGACACCGCCAAGGTGGGCTTCGCCTCGTCGTCCAAGGCCTTCGGCCACCGCTACATGCTCGGCTTCCTCGAGCAGCGTGGCCTGGCTCGCGCAACCATCACCCAGCTGTGAAGTGACGACAATGGCGATCATCGATTTCTTCGACCGCGGCTGGCGGATCAATCCGCGCGGCGCCGCCTATATCCAGGACGGTGCGGTCACAACCTTTACCGATGCGGGGGAGATGTCCTGCCGCATCGCCAACGCACTGCTCGCCAGTGGATTCGCGCCCGGGACCAAGGGCGCGGTCTGGGCGGCCAACGATGTGACGGCCTGGCTCTGCGCCCTGGGTCTGTGGCGCGCCAATATGTGCTGGATTCCGGTGGGTGCGCGCAACGCGCCCGAGGAAAACCGCTACGTACTGGATGCCTTCGACTGCGAGGTACTGTTTTTCCAGCGCGAGTTCGCCGAGACCATCGCTGCCCTGCGCCCGCAGTTGCCGAAGATCTGTCAGTGGGTCTGCATCGATGGCGAGGTGGAGGGGGCGGAATCGCTCGAGCAATTCATCGCGCAGCAGCCGGCGAGTGATCCTCGGGTCGCCGTCGATCCGGACGATGTGATCTGGCTCGGCCCCACCGGCGGTACCACGGGCCTGCCCAAGGGGGTGATGAACACCCATCGCAGCGTGCAGACCAGCTTCGCCCACTTCATGATCAACACGCCGTATCCGGCGGGTACCCGGCCGGTGAACCTGGCGGCGGCGCCCATGACCCACACCGCCGGCATGCTGTCCATGCCGTGCACGGCTCGGGGCGGCACCGTGGTGGTGATCACCAAGCCGGAGCCGCAGCTGCTGCTGGCGGCCATCCCCACCTACAAGGTCACCGAGTTCTTCCTGCCGCCGACCGTGATCTATCGGCTGCTGGACATTCCCGAGCTGAACAAGAAGGTCGACTTCTCGTCGCTGCGCTACTTCCTCTACGGCGCGGCGCCGATGTCGGTGGACAAGCTGCGCCAGGCGATCGAGGTGTTCGGTCCGGTGATGATGGAAGGCTACGGCCAGACCGAGGCGCCGGGCGCCATCGCCCATCTGCCACCCGGCGAGCATTTCGTCGACGGCGCAGTGGCCAGCGATGAGCGGCTGTCCTCCGTCGGCCGGCCCAATCCACTGATCCGGGTCGAGATCATGAACGACGACAACCAGATCCTCGCCCAGGGTGAAACCGGCGAGATCTGCGTGCACGGTGACCTGATCATGAAGGGTTACTACAAGGACTCGCAGAAGACCGCGGAGACCATCATCGACGGCTGGCTGCACACCGGCGATATCGGTCACCTGGATGCCGACGGCTACCTGCATATCACCGACCGCAAGAAGGACATGATCATTTCGGGTGGCTTCAACGTCTATCCGAGCGAGGTCGAGCAGGTGCTCTGGGGCCACCCAGCGGTGCGCGACTGCGCGGTGATCGGCGTGCCGGACGAGAAGTGGGGCGAGGCGGTCAAGGCCGTTATCGAACTGAACGAGGGTCAGAGTATCGACGCCGAAGCGTTGATTGCCCTATGCAAGGACAAGCTCGGCTCGGTGAAGGCGCCGAAGTCGATCGACGTCGTCGAGTCCCTACCGCGCAGCCCGGTGGGCAAGGTGCTGAAGAAGGACCTGCGTGCCCGCTACTGGCAAGGCGTCAGCCGGCAGATCTGAAGTCGAGGAGTCTTCTGATGGAACCCATTTATATTGCCGGTATTGCGATGACCGAGTTCGGTCGTCACCCGGATCGCAGCCTCCAGGACCTGGCCCTGGAGGCGCTCAACGGCGCGCTGGCGGATTGCGGTGCCCAGCGCACCGATATCGGCGCGGTGTTCTACGCCGGTATCACCAACGGCGCGCTGCAGGGCCAGCTGTCCATTCCGGGGCAGGTGATCATGAGCAAGATCGGCATCGAAGGGGTGCCGGCTTACAACGTCGAGAACGCCTGCGCCTCCGGCAGCACCGCGGTGCATCTGGCGGTGCAGAGCCTGCGCGCCGGTGCCACCGATGTGGCGCTGGCCCTGGGCTGCGAGAAGATGGTGGTGGCCGACAAGGCGAAGTCCTTCGCCCTGTTCGAGGCGGGTTGGGACGTCGCCCGCGCCGAGGAGAACTTCGCCATCCTGTCGAAGATGGGCGATGGGGTGGTTGCGCCGCCCGGCTCGGAGTCCGATCGTCCGTACAGCCGCTTCATGTCCATCTATGCCGGCTTCTGCCGCTGGCACATGAAGACCTACGGCACCACCCAGCGGCAGATCGCCGCGGTGTGCGCGAAGAACCACGGGCACTCGGTGCACAACCCCTACTCGCAGTTCCGCAAGCCCTTCACCATCGAGGAAGTGCTGGCGGCGCCGCCGATCACTTATCCCATCACCCTGCCGATGTGTGCACCGATGACCGACGGCGCCGCCGCCGCGATCATCTGCACCGAGGCAGGTCTCAAGCGCATCGGCGCCGATCCCAAGCGCTGCGTGCGCATCGCCGCCAGCGTGATCCGCAGCTTCACCCTGCGCGGCATGGACGAGACGGACAAGCACGTCAGCCACCTGGCCGCGCTGCAGGCCTACGAGACCGCCGGCCTCGGCCCGCAGGACATGCATGTCGCCGAGGTTCATGACGCCTCGGCCATGGGCGAGATCATCCAGGCGGAAAACCTCGGCCTGGCGCCGATGGGGCTGGGCGGGGTGTGCGCCGAGCGCGGTGATTTCACCGTGGGTGGACGGATTCCGATCAATCCCTCCGGCGGCCTGGAATCCAAGGGCCATCCGCTCGGCGCGACTGGGATTGGCCAGCTCTTCGAGCTGACCACCCAGCTGCGCGGCGAAGCCGGCGCCCGCCAGGTCGAGGGCGCGCGCCATGCCATTCAGGAAAACGGCGGTGGCCTGATCGGCGTCGAGGAAGGCGCCGTGGCCGTTCACATTCTGAGCCGATAGGAGCACTGCCATGTCAGCATTCCGTCGCGGCACGAAGAACAGCACCAGCAGTGAAGTCGGGCAATTTCGTCGTGACGGCGGCTGGCTGGAAAGGCCGGCCGACCTGCAGCCGGAGCTGGAGGGCGATGTCAGCGCCGATGTGATAGTGGTCGGGGCCGGCTTCGCCGGCCTGTCCACCGCGTTGGAGCTGACGGCGCTCGGCGCCAAGGTGATAGTGCTCGAGCAGGAGTTCGCCGGGTTCGGCGCCAGTGGGCGCAATGCCGGCTATCTCGGTGGCAGCCTGGGAATCGAGTTCGAGTTCTTCCTCAAGCGTGTCGGCATCGAGCAGGCGAAGAAGATCGTCCGTTTTTACGACGAGGGCGTCAGCTACGTGGAGCGCAGGCTCGACGAGCTCGGCATCGACTGCGACTACAACCGCTCGGGCAATATCCGCGTGGCTGTGCATCCCTCGCAGGAGAGGAAGATCCGCAAGGCCATGCAGCTCGGCCTCGAGCTCGGCTCCCGGACGCAGTTCCTGGACTCGACCGAGATGCGCGCGCGCGGGATACCGCCGGCGTTCCTGTTCGGTTATGCGCAGCAGCACGGCGGCACCCTGGACCCCGGCAAGTACGTGCTGGGCCTGCGTCGTGCGGCGCTTGCGGCCGGCGTGCAGCTGTACGAGAACACGCCGCTGCTGTCCTACAGCGCAGGGCAGACCATCCGCTGCATGACCCGGCGCGGTTTTGCCAGCGCGCCCTTTCTGGTGCTCGCCACCAACGCCTATACCCCGCAGCTCGGCCTGCTCAAGGACAAGGTGGTACCGCTGCGCGTCTCGGCGATCGAGACCGAGCCGCTTTCACCGGGGCAGCTGGCAACGCTGGGGTGGCCGGGGAGGGAAGGCCTGATCACCGCACACTGGACGATGGAGAGTCACCGCCTGACGGCGCGTAACTCACTGGTGATCACCACCAAGCGACTCGACTATGCCTACGGCGCGCGGACGCCGAACGAGCCGGATCAGGCTGCCTATCGTGCCCTGGCCGCGGCGCTGCATGAGCGCTTTCCGACCCTGCGCGGGCTGGGCATCCGCTCGACCTGGAGCGGTTACGTCAGCATGGCCTACGACGCGTTGCCGGTGGTTGGCGAGACCGGCGCCCACGACAACGTGCTCTATACCGCCGGCTGCTCGGGGCATGGCGTCGCCACCCAATCGCTGATGGGGCAACTGCTCGCCGAGCGGATTGGCGGCATCGAGCATCCACTGCTGGCCGCGTTGCGCCACAAGACGCCGTCCACCCTGCCCGAACCCCTGCAGTGGTGCGCGGTCAAGCTCGCCCTCGGCGCGGCGAACCGGATGGACGCATGGACCAACACCAGGGCGCGTCACGCCGCCAGGTAGAGCTTGGCGGACAACTTCGATCATTTCTTTGGAAGCTGAATCTATGAATGCCAATTCGAAAGAGGTCGTGCAGCTCACGGCCTGGGCCGCCATCCTCGGTGGAATCTTCGCCTACCTGAATGTCGCCTTCATGCTGGTGGTCACCCAGGGCGACATGAATCTGTCCCTGCAAGGCGCCTACATGTTGAACGCCTCGGCGCAGGTGCGTGAGTTCTTTCGCTGGTCGATGCTGGCGGACGTCCTCGGTTTCTATCTGCCGCTGCTGATCATCGGCGGTTACTTCTGGGCCAGTTTCCGCGACAAGGCCGGAGTCCTGGGCGACATGGCGGTCCTGGCCATCGTCGTATACGTCATCCTGGGGGTTACAGGTGCCAGCCTGCAGTTGGCGGCGCTCAACCCGCTCGCCAGCCTGCACGCCGAAGGGGGCGAAGCCGCCAAGGCCGCTGCCGAGGCTGCCTGGACCAGCATCGCCACCGGCAGTCAGAAGGGCCTGTGGTGGTGCGAAGGCCCCGTGGTGCTGTTCTGGGGCCTGATCGTCGGCAAGCAGCTCAAGGACGCGGGCTGGGGCAAATCCATCCTGTGGCCGTTGAGCATCGTCGGCTGGTGCTTCGGCCTGTTCTTCGTCTCCGGCTTTTTTCAGAGCCTGGCCGTGCTGACCAATCTGCTGTTGGTCGTGGTCGTCCTGATCTTCCCCCTGTGGCTGATGATGTTCGGCGCGCAACTGCTGCGCGGGCCGAAGCTGCTGCTGGCGGATCAACTTCCCTAACAACTGCGAGAGGCGCTCAGTATGTCCAAGAAGCCCAGCGTTGAAACCGGCCTCGATTCGAGGCGCAGGCAATTGTTGAAACTCGCCGGCGCTACCGCAGCCGTGGGAGGCCTCGGCCTGAAAATGGGGCTGGCCAATGCCAGCGAAGACTCAGGTCAGGCCAGCGGCGTGATCGACGTGGCCATCATCGGCGGCGGCCTGGCGGGCCTGACCGCCGCTCGGGATCTGCTGCTGGCAGGCAGCGAGTCCTTCGTGGTCCTGGAGGCCAGGGACAGGGTCGGCGGGCGAACCCTCAACTACGAGGTGGGCGACGGCCATGTCTCCGAGGTCGGCGGCCAGTGGATCGGGCCCGGTCAGACCGCCGTGGAAGATCTCGCGCGCCAGCTGGAGGTGGGTACCTTCCCGCAGTTCTACCAAGGCAATACGGTGATCTTCGGCGGCGACGGTCGCCTCGAGATCGATCTCGAGGGCACCTTCGGCACCGACATGAAGGTCGCGCACAAGCTCAGCGAGCTTTCCCGCGATGTGCCTTCGGGCGCGCCCTGGAAATCGCCGAAGGCCACCGAGCTGGACCAGCTTTCGGTCGGCGACTGGCTGGCCAAGCAGAACATCAAGCCCGAGGAACAGCCGGGTTGGGACGCCAGCATGACCCTTACCGGCGGCGTCACCCCCGCCAGGATGGGGCTCCTGCATTTCCTGTCGATGATCAACTCGGCCAGCTGCGACTACGAGAAACTCGACTCGATCAAGGACAGCGCCCAAGGCACCCGCATCGTCGGAGGCTCGCAGATCCTCAGCACCAAGATGGCCGGGCAACTGGGCGACAAGGTTCGCTTGGCCTGCCCGGTGCGCAAGATTTCCGGCTGGGACGGCGAGGTCGTCACCCTGCATACCGATCAGGGACTGGTGCGCGCGCGTCAGGTGATCGTGGCCATCCACCCCGCGCTGTGCAATCAGGTGCAGTTCGAGCCGCCTCTGCCGCCGGCCCGCGCGGCCCTGCAGCGCGCCTGGCCCGCCCACTCTCCAGCGCGCAAGACGGCCATGGTGTATGCCCGCCCGTTCTGGCGCGACAAGGGCCTCAATGGCCACATCATGATGCTGGGTGGGCCGGTCATCTGGGCCTGGGACAACTCGCCGCCCAATGGCGAGGTGGGCATCATCAACGCCTTCGTCTCCAACGCCAACCTGCCCTCCGATCCCGCAACGGCGAAGCAGACGCTGATGGAGCTCTACGCGCGCGCCTGGGGCGACCAAGCGCTGCAGCCGACGGCCTACCACGACCAGGACTGGGGGCGCGACGACCCCTGGTCGATCACCTGCGTCTCGGCCATCCCGCCGGGATTCTGGACCACCCATGGCGAGGCCCTGCGCCCGCCCTGCGGCAAGCTGATCTGGTCCGGTACCGAGACCGCCGACATCTGGGCCGGTTACATGGACGGTGCCGTGCGTTCGGGGCACCAGAGTGCCCTGCAGGCGCTCAACGCGCTGCGTCGGGCATAGGAGGCGAAGATGAAGAAATTGATACTGCTGGGTGTCGTTGCCGTGGTTGCGGTCCTGCTGGCGGTCTATGGCCGCGATGGCCTCGACCTCTATCGCCTGATCACTCATATCGAGACTTCCAGCGAGGCCAGTGAGGCCGATGGCGGCGCCTGGCCTCGCCTGACCGATGCCTGCATCGGTTGCCATGGCGTCCAGGGGCACTCGCAACACCAGGGTTATCCGGCCCTGGCGGGCCAGCCGGCGCCGTATCTGGCGGCGCAGCTCAAGCGCTTCGCCAGTGGCGAGCGGGCCAACCCGAACATGGCGCCCCTGGCGATGAGTCTGACCGAGGCCGAGATCGAGCAGCTGTCGGCGTACTTCGCCAAGCAACTGCCCGCGGCAAACCGCTCCTTCAAGCCCGATGCCGCGCTGCGCGAACAGGGCGAGAAGCTGGCGGCGAACGGCGGCTGCGCCGCCTGTCATGGCGAAGGACTGATGGGGCATGAGCAGTTCCCGCGTCTGGCCGGGCAGGGGCACGACTACCTGCTGGCGCAGCTGGATGCCTTTGCCCAGGGCGGGCGGCAGGACCCGACCGGCGCGATGACGGCCATCGCCGCGACCCTGTCCGAGGGCGATCGGCAGGCACTGGCCCACTACCTCGCAGCGCTTCCCCCGGTGGTGAAGTGATCCATCGATTCAGTATTTGATAGAGGCTACAGCTATGGAAATTAAGGAAGCTCTTGCGTTGCTTTCCAGCGTCTTCTTGATCGTTTGCGGCGTGGTATACGGCCTCAAGTATGTGCGGGTGCGGAAGAATTATCTGCTGGGGTTCGAATGGCTGATCGTCGCCTTCTCCGCGTCGAATCTTCTGTTCTTCCTGCTGACGGGGTTCGGGCCCAGCTACAGCATCTCCTTCTTCCTCGATGCGTTTTCCCGCGCGTTCGGGGTGCCGATCGTGGCCGTGCTCGGCCTGATGGCGGTCACCCATGGCTACAAGCCTTCGGTTGCCAAGGACATCGCGATATTCGCCGTCACCTTCGCTGCCACCTTCGTGCTGGTTTTGGCCGACTTCGTTAAGGGGCCGCTGCCGTACGTCTACCTGTTCATGTGGTGCTGCTATACGGTCTTTCTCGCCTATTTCACCTGGCGACTGCTGCGTGCCGGCGAGAACCTGCATGCCCTGCTCAATGCAGTGGTTACGGTGGCGGCGCTGACCGTGGCGGTGGTCTACGACTTCTTCCCGATTCCGGGCGACGACGACCAGATGGTGTTCATGACCTACGCCCTGACCGTCTGGGGGTGCCAGATCATCCAGCAGTACTACGCCTATGGCGCGCTGGAGCGAGCAGGGGCGAGGGCGTCCGGGGCCCTTGCGCTGGCCCGCTGATCGAGTTGCGTATCTGCAGGGCGTGAGCCGTCGCCGCCTGACGGCTCATTCTCGCTCCAGCTCATTTCTGTAAGACCGGCGTCTTCTGGTCCGCCTTCGGCGTGGCAACGATGGCGTCATTATCAATGGCGTCGAAAGACTTGCCCCGAGTGATTGGGGCACAGGAGTTCATGGATTTGAACACAGTGCTGATCCCTCCCTGATTCTCCCAGCCGCTAACGCTCCCAGCTTTCGCGAGTACGGTCCGGCCGAATGCCCATGGTGCCGGGCGGGGCACAGTCGTCCGCGAAAAAAGCAAGCGCTTACATACCGAACACAACAACAAGAGGTAGCGAACGCATGATAAGGAAACAACCACGCTGGCAACCCACCCGCATGGCCTGTGCGCTGGGGCTGGTCGCCGGCACCTGTGCTTCGGCGCATGCCGTCACCTTCACTATCGGCGAGCTGGAGGGACAGTTCGACTCGCAACTGTCGGTCGGCGCCAGCTGGTCGGTGCGCGGGGCCGACCCGGACCTGATCGCGTTCAACAATGGCGGCGACGGCCTGGCGCCGTCCTCGGACAACGGCCACCTGAACTTCAAGCGGGGCGAGACCTTCTCGAAGATCTTCAAGGGCGTGCATGACCTCGAGCTGCGTTACGGCGACAGCGGGATCTTCGTTCGCGGCAAGTACTGGTACGACTTCGAGCTGAAGGACGAACAGCGCCTGTTCAAGGACATCGACGACTCCAACCGCAAGCAGGCCGCCCAGGCCTCGGGTGCCCAGATCCTCGACGCCTTCCTCTACCACAACTACGCGATCGACGATCTGCCCGGTTCCGTACGTCTGGGCAAGCAGGTGGTGAGCTGGGGCGAGAGCACTTTCATCCTCAACAGCATCAACTCGATCAATCCGATCGACGTGGCGGCGTTCCGACGCCCGGGCGCCGAGATCAAGGAAGGCCTGATCCCGGTGAACATGTTCTACGTCTCGCAGAGCCTGAGCGAGAACCTGTCCGCCGAGCTGTTCTACCAGCTGGAGTGGGACCAGACCGTGGTCGACAACTGCGGCACCTTCTTCGCCCAGCAGGATGTGGCGGCCGACGGCTGCGACCATGAGCTGGCCGTTCTGCTGACCCAGCAGCAGCTCGCCGACGCAGGTTTTGCGGGCGTGATTCCTGCGCTACAGGCCAATGGTGTCAGCTGGGGGGCACCTGACGAGGGCGTGATCGTGCGTCGCGGCGGTGACCGGGACGCGCGCGACAGCGGGCAGTGGGGGACCGCGCTGCGCTACTACTTCGCGCCGTTGGATACCGAGTTCGGCGCCTACTTCCTCAACTATCACAGCCGCACGCCGTTCTTCAGCGCCACGGCGCCGGACGCATTCACCTACGGCGTTGCCGATCTCTTCGGCCCTGCGGCGCCGCTGGTGGTGGCGGGCAATTCCAGCTACTTCCTGGAGTATCCGGAGGATATCCGCCTCTACGGTCTGAGCTTCTCCACCACGCTGCCCAGCGGTACCGCCTGGAGCGGCGAGATCAGCTATCGGCCGAATGCGCCGGTGCAGATCAACACCACGGACATTCTCTATTCGGGCCTCACGCCGCTTACCGTCGACCCGCTGTTCGACAACGCCTCCATCCTCAGCGCCACACCGGGTAGGGATCTGCATGGCTACCGGCGCAAGGAGATCACTCAGCTGCAGACCACCTTCATTCACTTCTTCGATCAGGTCATGGGGGCTTCCCGTCTGACGCTGCTGGGCGAGGTCGGTGTGGTGCATGTCGGCGGACTGGATCACTCCGGTGACGTTCGCTACGGACGTGACCAAATGTTCGGCCCGGGGCCGCTGCCGAGCGGCGCCTGCCCGATCCTCAATAGCCAGTCCCTGGGTAACAACCCGAATGCCGAGAATGTCTCCCGGTACTGCGAGAACGACGGTTTTGCCACCAGCACCGCCTGGGGCTATCGCGCGCGGGCGATCTGGGAATACCCCAATGCCTACGCCGGCGTCACGCTCAAGCCGAGCCTGTCCTGGTCTCACGATGTCGAGGGCTACGGCCCCAACGGACTGTTCAACGAGGGGGCCAAGGCCGTCAGCCTGGGCCTGGATGCCGAGTACCAGAGCACCTACACCGCCAGCCTGTCCTACACCGACTTCTTCGGTGGCCAGTACAACACCTCGATCGATCGTGACTTCGTGGCCCTGAGCCTCGGCGTGTCCTTCTAAGTGGAGTCCCTGCACATGAAAAAGACAGTCATCCTGAGCTATTCGCTGGCGCTGAACCTCGGCCTGGCCGGCGCCGCCTTCGCCGCAGTCAGTGCCGAACAGGCCAGCCAGCTTGGCGCCGCACTAACGCCGCTGGGGGCCGAAATGGCCGGCAATGCCGCCGGAACCATTCCCGCCTGGACTGGCGGCCTGGCCAAGGACGCAGGCAGTCGGGACGCCGCCGGTTTCCTCAGCAACCCTTTCGCCGGCGAGCAGCCGCTGTTCATCATTACGGCGCAGAACCTGGCGCAGTACCAGGACAACCTCACGCCAGGCCAGTTGGCCCTGTTCAAGCGCTATCCCGGCACCTACCAGCTCCCCGTCTACCCCAGCCACCGCAGTGCCAATGCGCCCGATTTCGTCTACCAGGCCGCCAGGGCGAACGCGACCCAAACCACCATGGTCGAGGGGGGCAATGGCCTGGCCGAGTTCTCCACCGCCATACCCTTCCCGATTCCGCAGAATGGCTTGGAAGTGGTGTGGAACCATCTCACCCGCTACCGAGGTGGCAGCGTCAAGCGCAGTCATGTGCAGGCCGTGCCGCTGGCCAACGGCAGCTTTGTGCCGGTGCACTTCAAGGATCAATTCACCTTCCGCGATCGCATCACCGGCTTCGATCCGGCCAACCCCGGCAACGTCCTGTTCTACTACAAGCAACTGGTCACCGCCCCGTCGCGCCTGTCCGGTGACGTGCTGCTGGTGCACGAGACGCTCAACCAGGTCAAGGAGCCGCGTCTGGCCTGGCTGTATAACGCCGGACAGCGCCGCGTACGCCGCGCCCCCCAGGTCTCCTACGACGGCCCCTATCCGGCCTCCGAAGGCCAGCGCGTCGCCGACAACCAGGACATGTTCAACGGGGCGCCGGACCGTTACGACTGGAAGCTGGTAGGCAAGCGCGAGATCTACATCCCCTACAACAGCTACCGGCTCGACGGGGCGGACCTGAAGTACGCAGATATCGTCAAGCCCGGGCATATCAACCCGGAGCTGACCCGCTACGAGCTGCACCGGGTCTGGCAGGTCGAGGCGACCCTCAAGCCGGGCGAGCGACACATCTACGCCAAGCGGGTCTTCTTCGTCGACGAAGATTGTTGGCAGATCGCCCTGGCCGATCACTATGACGCGCGCGGCACCCTCTGGCGCGTTGCCGAAGGCCATCTCTCGCCGATGTACGACCTGCAGATCCCCTGGCTCGGTACCGAGGCGCTGTATGACCTGATCAACGGCCGCTACATCGTGTCCGGCATGCACAACGAGGAGAAGGAGCCGCTGCAGTTCGGCTTCAGCTCAAGCGCCGCCGAGTACACCGCTGCCGCGCTGCGTAGCTCGGGCATTCGCTGAATGACTACTCCATAGTGGGCCACAAGCCCGCTCCTTTTGCCGCCCTTCGGGGCGGTTTTTTTGCGCTCGGTTTTTGCTTATGGGGAGCGTTGGATCGGTTGTGCATCACTGGTCGTGGTGGGCCGGAATGGAGCCAAGCCGGTCGGTTGCGACAGGCAACAAGCGGCCGATTGCAGTCATCGAAATCTGAGGTATTGAGGTCGCTCAAGGAAAGTGGGAACTATTCAGTACGATGCTGAACCGAGCGCGAAAAAATCGATAACGCCACTAGTGCGACCTGGAGAACCTTATGCTGGCTTGTTTAGGCCGTGAGGTATTTAACTCCTCCAGCGTACTCAAGCACTGAATTTCATCAGCTTTACACTCTGGCTTTGGAAAGAGAGCAGGGTATAGGGCTATCTTCTCCTCAATCATGTCTGCAACCTTCAAGTAGCAATCCAAGTAGCTAGCTGCTACCACTGGTACCACCTCCACGTTGAGTGATTTCAGGAGAGACGTCACTGGCGTATCGGTCGTCTGAGATTCAGTGGTGGTGTGATAAAAAAACACCTTGCCTGTTTGATGGAGCCTGCGACGCTTGTGCAGCAAGAGCCACCACAAATCAATCTCAGTAAAGTCCATGCCCAACCCAACAATATGGATGTGGTCACGAAGGAAATAATCAACCCAAGAATACACTTGCCGGTTGATGGTGAAATCGAAATTGCCATTCTTCACAGGTGAAGAAACTCGACAATGTACGCTTTTGACGTCGATCCCATCGGTCACATAGTTGCGAATTTTCTGAAGGTTTCCGGCGTAATGGTCGAAACCGAGCAACATCGAGCCAGGTCTAGCGATATCACCATGTATATGCCAGATATCCTTATCGGCAGCTCGGTGTCTACGAAAGAGGCTGTATCTTGATTCGGGGGCGAGAAATGCTCGGTGATGTAGCACCCCAGCGAAAGCTTCCTCAATCGTGAAGTCGTAATTGGTCGTCAAGATCACTTTAAACAGGCTGCACACCCGTGTATGAGCTTCTATAGGTTCGATCTGCCTGAGAAGCTTGGCGAATTCGATTTTTACCGTGCGTTCTGCCTTAATGAAGCGTTCCGACGAGCGAGCGCATAGCTCTTCGATAAACATAGATAGAGGTTTAGCGTTGATCTGTGGAAGTAGGTCATCGGCACCGAACTGGATTGCGAGTTCTTGAAGAATATCAGTCCACTGTCGCTGTTTTGCAACCCGATTAATGCCATTTCCGAGCAGAAGGCTATGTGTCATATTCCGTGTCCTTGATCGAGTTCGTGCAGTCTATTCAGTGGATGGGATGCACCTAATCCCAGCAATATTCGCGTTTATACGCCGATGTCGGCGGGTTAGGTCAGCCAGGTCACGAAGGTCCTCGATCATAACTTTAACTGGCTCGACATAGTTTTTTCAGTGAGAAAACGTGGTTGACGCATGGTTCCGCCACATGCCTACAAACATGGCGTGTGGTGATTATTTGTACCACTCCGCCTTGATTGCCTCGAAGTCCATGTCCTTCCATTCCTCTTTCCAAAGCTGCCAGTACGGAATGTCGTTGGAGGATGGGGCGTCAGCGCACGGTTCGATCTGGACGATTGACGGAAGAATGATGGACTCACCCACCAGTAAAGCTTCGCCTTGCCGGAACGACGTCATCTTGTCGATCAACGAGCCGAGCGAGTCCGGAAGTAGCTTCTTCACGTACCCTTGGTCCGCTGGATTAGTGAGGCGCATTGCAATGAAGTTGCTACATTGGGAGAAGATCGTTTCGGATATCTCGGATGGGCGCTGGCTCGCGAGCAACAAGGTGACGCCATACTTGCGTCCTTCCTTGGCAATCCGTTCAATGGAGACTTTAGATGAGCGATATTTGGAAAGTTCGCTATTCGGAACATACTTGTGCGCTTCCTCATAGACAAGCAGGATTGGCACGTCGTTGTTGACCTTCTCGTTAGGATCCTTGGCGCAGCGTATGCGTTTGTAGATGTACCCGTACTCGAAAACGAGGCGCGAGATGAGCGAGACTGTTATGCTCAACACCTCGAATGGAACCCCGCTTAGATCAATGACGGTCACGTTTGACTTGCTTTGTGAGGTATATCCGAGCAGCTTTCGGAGCGTTTCTTCGAACGTGATGTTTTTAGATTTGTCACCTAAGAAGAAGTCGAGCCTACTGTCGTTCACCTTGTTCTCGAGTCGGTTCACGAAGTTAGTCAGCTTCCCGTAAAGACTACCCTGCGTGTATTTGGGCTGTCCGGCCTTTTCCTTGTTGCTAGCCGCGTAGACTTCTCCGGTATCGACCATCTCTTCGTTCTTTGCGATTGCGTACGCAAGTACCTCTTTGATGTCGAATAAGATAGGCGTGTCGAGGTGAATCTTTTGCTTTTCGGCTTCGGAGCCACTGAATTTTGCGCGGCGGTCTGTGATGATCGCTTCCTTGAAGATATTCCTCTGGTTGTGATCGTTGGCTTCGGTATCGAGGAAAAATTCTTCCAGCTCTTCACTATTCAGCATCCAGTATGGTAGGACCAAGTTTGAGATATTGATGTGGTTTGCGGAAGGGAACGCCGATTTGTACTCCGAGTGGATGTCGAAAACGATCACGTGCGAGTTGTTGAGAGAGAAGTTGCCATCTTTTCCCGCTACTGCCTTCTGGATGATAGTAGCCAGGGTGTGTGATTTGCCGGAGCCGGTGGAACCGACCACGGCAATGTGCTTGTTGAAGAACTTGTTCCCGTCGACGGGCACGGGGACGTTCTTGCTGGAGGCCAGCGTCGAAAAGAGGAATCTCGCCACTTCAGGGGCCGAGTCGTCGTAAATTTTCTTGATGTCGGCGATGGTCGCGGGCTGAACTGCCTTCGGCGGGATCGCAAGCGAATCGCCACCGCGCTCGAATTTGCCGTCCCTCAGTATGCCGAGCGGGAAGGCTTCGATGATGTGATCCCGCCTCCCGTCCGCGCTGACGGCAATCTGGAAGTTTTCGATAATTGCTATGAGGATCGCGTTCTCATTGTCCGCGATCTTCACGTATGAACCGACCTTCAGCGACTCTTCCGCTATCTTAAAATCTTCTAGGTCATCCACGACAATGCGTACTTTGTCGGGGAATACTGCGATTACTTGGGCGTTGATTTGCTCTTCTTCCTGTGCGTGTTCCATGCTCACATGCCTGTGGTTAGATGATGGATTTAACGTCCGAAAGCCGTTCTACCTGAATCTTGACGTGTCGAACCGCCGGATTGTCGTATTCAAAGTAGCAGTTGCCCAGGTGGAATTGGTAGATGCGTCGTGTCTTGGTAACGGAGCTTATGGTTTGCTCGACGTTGGAAAGTGTATTTAGGATCTTGATCTTTATCCCGTTACCATGCGTGGCTTTCTGCATGATCGAGTGGCAGCTGAAGTCTGCCCCCTGGAAGTCGTGACCGTCTATGAGCTTAAATCCTTCCGCGCTGAGCTCCCTCTTCAGTGCGAGAAGCTCACTGTCTGGTACTCCGTGGACATAGATGTACGGGCAGAATGGGGAAGGCTCTCTCGCGGACAGCTTTGCCCACTTCTTGGAAAGCTCGAGGAATAGATCTTTGAGGTCGCCTCGAATGTACGAGTCCGTTTCTACCTCTACCAAGAAGAAGCGCTCGAACGGGGACACATTAAGCTCAGTGAAGTACTCCTTGCGAAGCGCCGCCAAGTGAGCTTTCTTGCCCTTCTTCTCGACGAACCACTCGTTGAAAAGGACGGAGGAGGTGTTGACCCTTTCCAGAAACTCCCTCTTCGTAATTGACCGGTCCGCCGGTGCGGCATTGACCGACATCTCGCGGATAACCGCTAGCGCATTGTTATAGAAAAAATATTCGGCGGAGAACGACGATCCTCCAAAGATAGCTTGGAGGGTTTCAACCACCTCACGAAACTGTTCGTCAAATTCCTTTGCCCTAACGTCGATACTTAAGCGCTTGAGGAACTCCTCAAGTTCGGCATCAGAGAGACCTAGCTCTATATGATGGTAATAGGTAACTTTCTCCTTCGTGTAGGTAAGGAAGTGCTTCTTCAGGAATTCGACGTCTATTCCGTCATCCAGCTTTTCCTGTCCGGAGGCGTAGTGACCTTTGATGGAGTACAAGACCTTCGGTTTCGTTCCCGCTAAGCTTTCCTTGAAGTGGGACACCATGTGCTTTACTGCGTCTTTGATGACGGAGTGATTGTATTCGGTCTTCGCATAATACTTGCATTGCGTGGCTGTGACGTCGGTCGCAGTCCGGATATCGATGTCCTCGATACACTCGATCTCGACAGAATCATCCAGCGAAGCCAGCCGCAAGACACTGAGTATGGACAGGTCGAACTGGTAAAAATACCCTCGTATAGTGTCAACGGCGCTTCTGTCGGTCATGGCATGTCCAGTTATTAGGTTTCCCTCAGTCTCTGCTAGTCGCTAGCTTTCTTATACGACTAATGGCTCCAGCACTGATGTTTTGCTCGTTTCCGGTCCGACCATAGCCTCACTAAAATTTGGTACGTAACTGCCATTGAATCTGCCGTCGCGCCGTGGAAATAATATCGGCGAACAGCATGGTGGATACATTGGGCTCCAAATGCTGCACGGGATAATCCCCAGAACGTTTGCCGCCTATGACCAGCACCTTGATCGGTTTACTGACGTGCTTGAGAAAGTCGTGTCGGTAACCAGTAGACTGCTGGTAGTCAGCGAAATTCAGCGCATGCAATGGGCGTTTGAACTCGATCAATAGGTACTCTCCATTGAGATTCTCGTTGAGCAGAAGGTCGGGACGCTTGTTCGCGAATTCGCCCCGATATGTCCGATCAAGGTAGTCCTCAACTTGGCGCTGCAAGGTCTGGTTCGAGCTGAACAAGGAATACTCTGAACCGAAAATCCAGAGATTGTGTTCGATGGCCTTATGCATGGTTGCTTCGAGGGTATCGGCGGTGTTGGCCAATCGCTCTAAATGATCAAGAAAAGTGGAACGGGCTGAGGCTTGTTCGACTAGGAAAGCCATGTCCGCTAAGCCGAAGTCATTTAGAGAGTCGGCCAGGATAGCCACGTCACGCCGTTGGGCGTCGGCCAGATGCTCCACAACGGTCCGGTAATCGGAGCGTTCTAGCGCTTCCAGTACGACGAACACGATCGACTCGACCTTGCTGGATGGCTCGTCGTAGTACTTTTCCAATACCTTCTTGATGGCCCGATCCGCATAATCCCGCTTGAACCCAGGCATTGCAGCCAGGCGTTCATGAACTGCTTTCTGTAAGCGAGCATGGGCCATGCGGATTTCTGCCCCATGGGTTTCAGTGAAGGCTGCACGCAGCTTGTCCTGAACATACTCCGCGACTCTTTGAAACCGCTCACTGTTCTCTACCACTGAGTCCCAACCCGCCGTGACATGCTCACTCAAACCATCGGCTTCGATCTCGCCGTACATTTTTCTAAGAAGTTTGGGTGGGAAATCATCGCATTGATCGAGCCCAAAGAAGCTGGGTTTTCCGACAGCTTTGCCATCCACCATCAAGGTTATGCCCGGTTCGCGCAGGCCGGTCTTGCCACTGCTGATCGAGAAACGTAACGCTACGTCGCCTGTGTCTGGCAGGCAAATGGCGTCCTCGGTGTAAGTGCCTTCCAGATCATCAATAGCCAAGGGCTTACCATCGATAACAATGGTGAAATCCTTTTGGCGTCCGTACTCCTGAATCAGAAGTTGGCGAAGCCGATTGGCGTCTGGATACACGAGCCCCTGATGCAAGTTGGACAGGGTTATCGTGGTGCCGTGCTGTTCAGGGAGGCATGCATCGACCTTTGGGCTGAGACGCAGATGTTCGATATCCGCCACCTGCTCCAATTCAGTCAGGCTGAGGCTGAAGCTGACTTCGCTGCCGCGTGCTCGGGTCGCCAGAGTCATCACTGATGCCGCCATCAGACCTGCGAATTTGCCAACGCCCTTGCGTCCCTTGATGAGACGATGTTTGCCGGCAGTTCGTTCTCCTCGTCTTACCCGGCGATCCGATGCGATTTTCAGGTACTGACTACTGAGCTCTTGAGCTGTCATGCCGGTTCCGTCATCCATGATAATGATCGGTTCATCGCTCATGGGTTCGGGTAGGGTGATAGACACCTGCTCGGCGTCGGCGTCCCAGGCGTTGTCGACCAACTCTTTAAGCGCCTTCTCGGTTGAGGAGTACTCCTGGCTCAGTAGGGTCGCCAAGCGCGAGTCAACTTGAAAATACAGCTTATCCATCGTGCGGTTACTTCCTTGTGTCCGTCCAATCGAACTAAAAGAGGATGCCGATAGGTGGGGCTCAATGTTTGGCGAACTGCCTTGGATACCTTTTAACCGAGATGAGCCTGCAGTGGCAATGTGCCGTCCTCGTCATGTGAGCTGTGGACTTGGCGATGCGCTGTAGAAGTGAATGCCTGTGTTAAATCGCAGCCGGTTTTATGAGCACCTTGAACGCCTGCTCCTGGCCGTTCTCTGCCCATTATCACCGACCGCAATGGGGCCAGCGCTGCCCACAGAATCCATCTATCCGAAGCTCAACTTGGGGCCAGCAACGGCTGGACCCCGCGTCATCGGTCGGTCAGCAGGCGGGCGAAATAACACGCGGGGATAAGGCGGGGGAGGCAGATGGGGCGTCCATGCCCAAATCGATGGCGGCAGGCTACTGAGCGGCCTGGGGGGAAGCTGGCGCTTGGTCGGTCAGGAAGTGGGCCGTGGCCCTGATTTCCTCCGCCGATAGGGTGCTGGCTATGGCGTTCATGGCCTGGGTCGGATCTTGGCGCTGGCCGTGCTTGAAGGCGTTGAGCTGGTCGATCAGATAGCCTTCGCTCTGGCCGGCGAGGCGTGGGCCGAGGGGGCCGCCGGTCAAGCCTTCGCCATGACAGCTGGTACAACCCTTAGCGGCGATGATGGCCTGGCCGCTTTGCGCGAGGGCGTTGTCGCGGGCGGACGTTTCGGTGTTTTGCGCCGTCTGGCGGGCGAAGTAGGCGGCCAGGGACTGGATCTGCTGGTCGGTGAGGCTCGCGGCAAGCGGGCTCATCTGCGGGCTGTGCCTGCGGCCTGCGGCGAAGGCGTGCAACTGGGCCTCGATGTAGGCGGCGGGCAGGCCGGCCAGGGAGGCGTACTGAGCGTTGTTGGGCTGGCCTCTTTCGCCATGGCACAGGGCGCAGCTGTCCTGCAGTTGCGGCCAGGCGCCGCCATCGGCTTGGTAGTCCGCATAGTGTTGGTCGAGGGCTTCCATGAAGCGGTATCCCGCGACTATTTCCGGGCCATAGATCGCGCTCGATACTGCCAGAGCGGCCGTCGCCACGACTGCGCCTATCACTAGTGCTCGTTTCATCAGGCGCTCCTCCGAGATTGCAGCAGCGCCTGGAGGGCTTCCAGCGCCGCCCGGTGACCGGAGCGAACCGCGCCGTCCATCGAACTGGCCCAGATTTCGGCCGTTTCGGTGCCAGACCAGATCAGCCGGCCAACCGAAGGTTTCAGGTACTGACCCCATTGGGTCAGGAAGCCGGGCGGTATCGATGCGACGCAGGTCAGCGTCCAGGGGTCGACCTTGCCCCAATCATGGTCGTGAAACTGGGTGGGGTGCAGCGCCTCGTCGCCTAGCGCTTGGGCATAGATCTCCGCGAGGATGGTCTCCGCTTGCTTGGCATCCTGGGGCAGTTGACTGGCTCGGACGAAGGCGCTGAGGACGCCGACGCTGCCATCCGGAGGCGAGTTGTCGTAGGACAGGATCAACGGCCCGCTGGCTTGGGTTACCTGGCCGTTCAGGCCCTGGTCGCGCCAGAACGGACGCTCGTAGACATGCACCGTCTTGCGCATGGGCGCGTGGGACGGCCAGAGTTGTTGCAACTGCGCACGACCTTCGGGCAGCGGCGGCTCGAAGCGGATCTGGTTGCACAGGGCCGGGTGAAGCGCGGCGATGATCTGACGGGCGCGGATGATGCCCTGGTCGGTATGCAGTTCGACGATATCCCGGTCCCAGCCAACGATCTTGCGCACGGGGCAGGACAATTTGACCTTGTCGCCCAAGGCCTCCGCCATCTTGGTGCTGAGGATCTGGGCGCCGCCAACCAAGCGGGTCTCCTGGGCACCGCCCTTGAAGCCCTCGAGCTTCACCATATCGCAGTCGGAGGAGTTGATCAGCGACAGGTAGTGCAGCAGTGCCAGGTTCGAGGGCGGGGTGCCGGTGGTCAGCCCGATTGACGTATCGAAGCTGAGTTTTTCCTCGTTGCTGACGCCCTGTTGCGCCAGCCACTCGCCGACCGAGAGTCTGTCGAGCGTCGTGGCATCCGCTGCCGCCCATGGTGCCTTGCTGGGTACGCCGCGGGCGAGCTCGTTCAATTTCCCGACGAGTGGGCTGTGGGCGGCCTGCGTTACGTCCTCTGCGTATTTGGCTGTGCCTGCCAGGTAGACGTTCTTGCCCTGGTAGTAGGTCGGGAAGGTGTCGACCCCGAGTTCGCGTGCCAGGTCGAAGATGGCGGTCTGCCCGGGGCCGATCCACTGGCCGCCGGCTTCCGAGACGACACCCTTGCCCAGGTCGTGGTTATAGGTGCGCCCACCGACGCGGTCTCGCGCTTCCAGCACGACGAAGGCCTCGCAGCCGGCACGGTGCAGATCCCGCGCCGCGGTCAGGCCGGCCAGGCCGGCGCCAATGATCGCGACGTCCAGCGCGTCATCGTCGGGGCGTGTCGCCGTCTGCGCGATAGCCCGTCCGCTGAGCGCCAGGCCACCGATCAAGGTCGCGCCGCCGATGGCCTGCAGCAGCAAGCGTCGCTGGCGCTCGGGGGGCGACAGTTCATCGTTGTCTAAAATCATCCTCGCCTCGGTCATGCTGGTTTTTGTAATTAACAAAACGATTGTTACGAAAATACATCGAAATCGAACCGGTGCCAAGCGAAAACGAGCGGCGCTCGTGTGGGGCAAGGGCAGGGGGCGAGTGCTCAGGTTGCTGCGCGCCGATGCGGGCAGTTAGCGCAGGCGGGGTTAGGCCCCTGGCGACGTGATGGGCGGCAATAGGGGCGGGCGCCGGCATGCTGCTGAGCCGATGGCATTGCTCACCTCGAATCTGGCGAGGCGGTCACCGCCGCGCCTGGGCGGCTTAGGGGGCTGCGCTGGCAGTCGCAGCCCTAAGCGTGATGCGAGGAGCACCGCCAGCCTCGGCTCGCGGCTCAGTCCTGGCGGTCGGCGTCCGGCTCGGCCCATGCCGCTTCGATGGTGCGCCGCTCATCATTGGACAGCGGCTGCCCGAGGTAAAGGCGCCGCCGCTCATCTTGGGTTGGCATCGCCAGTTCCGGCAGCAGACGTCGATTGCCGTCCCGATCCAGATCCAGGCTGGGCAGGAAGTGGCTTGCCCTGGCATTACGTACCGCGTTTTCCGGCTTCAGCAGGTAATCGATGAAGCGGTACGCCGCCGGTACGTTGCCGGCATTGCCGGGAATGGCCAGGCTGTCGATGAACTGCAGGCTGCCCTCTTGCGGAATGCTGAAGCGCAGCTCACCGCTCTGGTTGGCCAGCGAAGCGAGCCCGTTCCAGGCCATTGCGGCACATACCTTGCCTTCGGCCAGCTGCGAGACGAAGGAGGTGAATGGCTGCGGGCTGTCCGCCAGCTTCAGACCTCGGAGCTCATGAACGGCCTTGTTGATGCTGCGAGCGCTGCTGGTTTTCAGGCTCTTGCCTTTATAGGTCAGATAGAGGAACAGGCTGTGTTCCCGCTCGTTCTGCAGCATCACGCCGCAGGACCTCAGCTTGTCGACACTGGACGGATCGAACAAGACGCTCCAGCTGTTGGGGACAGGGGCCTGTAATGCCCGGGAGGCTTCGCGCTCGTGGACGACCAGGCCGACCGTGCCCCACATGTAGGGGATGGCGTACAGATCCGCGTTGATTCTGGAGTTGAGTCTGAGCAGCAGTTCGCGACTGATCTCTTTGCGATTGGGCAGCTCGCGGAAATCGAGCGGGGCCAGTCGGTTTTCTTTGATCAAGCGATCGAGCTGAAGATCGGAGGGAACTATCACATCGAAGCGTTCGCCCGAATCCAGATCGGCCTCCAGCTGGGCTGCGCTCGTATAGGTGGAGTAGTCGACCCGGATGCCGGTCTCGCGCTCGAAGTCCTGCACGACGGCCGGATCGATATAGTCGGCCCAGTTGTGCACCCGCACGACTTCCTGCGCGACCGCCTGGGTCGAAATGGCTGCCAATGCAAGGACAATTAGCGTCTTGACGTTCAGGGACGGCGACTGCGTTTTCCTTTCTGCTCTCACCTCGGCCTCCGACAGATGTTTTATTTATTATTTCATCTGTTATGCAAAATACAGTACTCCTCGCGATCATGCAAAGCGTTATCCGCGCATGCCTCAGCGCGGTGGGACGGCCTGAGCCTGCCGTAGATCTTGATTAGGGTTCGTGCGCGATCCTCACGAGCCGTCGGCTCATGGGGCGGGGTGTTGTGGTTTTCTAGGAGGGATCACAGCAAGAGACCGGGCCTCTCTGGTCTCTTGGGTGGGGGCCGCCGGTTACTTGGCCGAGGCCTTCGTGGCGGATACCTTGCGTGCGGGTGCAGGCTTGGGCGGCGCGATCATGGTGATCAGGGCGTCGAGCAGGGCCTGACCACGTTCCGCGCTGAAGCGCTCGGGTTCGATCGGCATCAACATCATCCAGCCATCGCTGATGGCGCTGACCTGATCGGCGAGCAGGTCAGCGGCGATATCGGTTCGAATCAGGCCCTGGCTCTGGCCTTTTTCCAGTACCGCCGTGAACACCTGGCGGAAGCGTGCATAGCGCTGCTTGATGACGCTGGCGAAGGCAGGCTCATGGCGTGCGTGGGCCAGCAACTGCAGCCAGGCGAGCCAGCCGTTCGGCTCATCGCCGCCCATCGAGTCAAGCCACTGGCCAACGAGCCCTTTGATGTCGATCCGTTCCTGGTTGATCTCCAGCAGGGTGTCGATCTCATCGAATAGGCTCTGGGCCACGGCGGTGATCATTTCCTCTTTGTTGGCAAAGTAGTAGGTCACGGCGCCTGTGGTGCAGCCGGCCTGCTGTGCCACCTTGCGCATCGACGCGCCTGCGTAGCCCTCCAGTGCAATTACCCTGAGGGCGGCATTGAGCAGCTCGGCACGCTTGGCATTGTGATCTCCCACCGGGCGTCCACGGCGCGCCGCAGGTTCCGACTCGCTCTTGCGCGCTTTACGGTTACTGGTCGGGGAGGCGGGCAGTTGTGAGTCGGACATAGCAGATAGGGGCCGAGTTGAGTCGTTGATCCGTGGCAGGGAAGCGTTGCACCGGCGCCAGCATAGGGAAATTGCCTGCAGAAAGCATCCTCGCCGCTTCGCGGTGGATGATGTTCGGCTGGCGAGGCACCGAGCCCGCCCTGATCGGGGCGGGCCTGGGCGTCGCAATGCTTGTGCGGCAGCCGCGCTATGGGTCAGTCGCTGGCGCGGAAGATCAGCGGAGCGATGTTGGTGAAGTTCGCCACGTCGCCGATGACCTTGGCCGTCGCAGGTGAGCTGAGCGCGGCATCGATACTGGCCTGGTCCTTGAAGCGCAGAATGACCAAGCCTGCGAGCGGCTGCGGACCAGACGCTGGAAAGAGGATCTCGGCCGATTGCAGCCCGAATTCGCCCCAGGCGGCTTGGGCAATCGGGATATGGGTGGACAGATAGTAGTCCCGGTCGAAGGTCGAGCCTTCGGCCAGGGGGTAGCTGACGATCAGGGTGGCCATGAGTAGTTCCTTGTTTTTGGTGATGTAACGGGGCGCATGAGGCACCGTGGCTGAAGGTGTATCAGGGCGCGCCGCAGCCTGCGACCGCAACCGCGCGAATTTCCACGCGCAAGCCAGGCAGGGCCAGCTCCGTGGTGCCCACCGCGGTCCAGGATGGGTAGCGGTCGGGAAAATACTGATCCTTGACCTGGGCGAAGCCCTGCATGTCGGCTTGAAGTTCGGTATGGAAGGTCATCAGCTCGACGACGTCGGCCAGGCTGGCGCCAGCCGCTTCGAGTATGGTCTTCAGTCCATTGAACGCCAGGTGCGCCTGCTCCTCGATATCCTTGCCCGGGGTCATACTGGCGTCGATTCCGACCTGACCGGATACCCAGATCATGTCCCCTACGCGTGTCGCCTGGGAGTAGTGGAAGTTGTCGTAGAACACCTGGGTGTGGGGCGGATTGATCAGCTGTCGCTTCGGGGGGCGGGCACTCATCGGCGGATCTCCAATCACACGAGTTGGCGGAAGGTGGGGTGGCGGAACGGATCGCCCGGCTGCAGGTTCGACAGCTCCTCGGTAAACAGAACGCCGGCCCTCGGATAGCCCGAGTCGCTGTGCTCCGGCAGTGGGTGGAAAGTCGCGTCGTCGCCGAAGAAACGGAATACGAAGGTATGGCGATCCGGGAAGTGCTGGTCGACAGGCGCGCCGCCATGCAGCGAGCCGGGGTGGATCAGCACCACATCGCCGGGTTCGGTGGCCCAGGACAGGATGTCGTAGGCGTCGGGGTTCAACTGGCGTTCGGCCTCGATATCGGGCAGCCGGGGCAGGGCGCCGCCGCCATGCAGGGGCTGGGTCGGGTCGTTCGGATCGCGAAAGGTGGTCCCGTCAAAGCGAGGGCCGCGGTGCGAGCCACGAATGATCTCCAGCGCGTTCTGCTTGGGCACGGATTCGAAGCTGATCCAGGCGTTACCCCAATGCTGACCGGCCCAGGGCAGGTAGGAGGTGTCCTGGTGCCAGAGTGTGCGGGAGCCGCGGCCGCCTGCCTTGAGGAACACTTCCTCGGCGAAGTACCAGACATTTTTCGAACCCCAGAGGTCTGCGAACAGCTGGCCGAAGGGCAGGGCGGCAACCAGTTCCTCCAGGCGTTCCTTCGCAAGCGGATTGGCGTTGTCGACGTGCGATTGCTGCACCGTCCCATCGAACATGCGGGTGGCATGGGGACCATGGTTCTCCACCGACCAGTCGTAGGCTGCTCGACACCGGGCCAATTGCTCCTCGTTCAACAGGCCTTTGATCAGGACTGCCCCATCGTCTTGGAACGCTTTGCGCAGAGAGTCGTGCATGGTGCTTTCTCCTCGGAGATTTCACTGAGCTGAGCAGCAGGCTAGCAGCGAACTTTAATTAACGCAACAGATGTTATTTTAAATTGGGGTAGAGCTGGCTTCGCGGGTATCGGTGCGCGAAACGGCGGGCGTTGTGACGCTAGGTGAGAAGGCTGACGGCGCGTATGTCGCTACGGGATCGGCGAAAACGATTGTGCTGTCGGGCAAGCGAAGAGGCTGCCAGATGGGGTGGGGACTGATCGCCAAGCTACGCGATGCGCGGGGCAAACCAGCTATTCGGGATACTAGGGGGGCGCTGCCGGTGAGACCAAGCAGTGACTGCTGGTTCGCACCTGATCGGCCTGAAACCACCTCAGAAATTGATGGCGTCGATCAGGAAAAGGGGCTGGATACGTCCCCCAAAACGGCCCCCAACGCTGTAGATTTTCATCTTAATCAGGCTGTAGGCCGCGTGAATTCTGGAGCGGGCGAAGGGAATCGAACCCTCGTCATGAGCTTGGGAAGCTCAGGTAATGCCATTATACGACGCCCGCGGCGGGTGCCTTTATACCGGAACTCGGCGGGGAAATGAAGGGCGAACCGGTGCTGGTCGTGCATCCGGTTCGCCGTGGGGCCTGCTCATACGGCGATGGCCTGCAACTCCTGCAGCCCGCCACGGCGTGGCAGCAGCAGGCGCTTGCTGGGGGCGTTGAAGAAGTCCAGCAGCACGCGTTGGGTCTGCAGCCAGGCGTCCTTGTGCTCCATGTCGAGGAAGTGGCCGGCGTCGTTGATCACGGCGAACTGGGCGTTATCGAGGTGATGGGCGAACAGGCAGGCGTCTTCCACCGAGGTGTATTCGTCGCGGTCGCCGTTGACGAACAGCAGGGGGATGTCGATGGCCTGCAGGCATTCCTTGCGGCAGTGCGCTTCCAGGCTGAGCACCTGTTTGATATGGGCATACATCTGCCGGTACTCGTGCTCGTCGAGGGTGCTGACGTGCTTGTGGTTGAAGCGCTTGAACAGCGATGGCAGGTGTTTGCCGATGGTGCTGTTGACCAGCAGGGCGATGTTGTCGCGGTCCACCGCGCCGAGAAAGCGCAGGCCCTTGTGCAGGTAGTCGAGCATCGGCACGTTGAGGATCGGCGAGAAGGAGCAGATCGCCGCCTTCTCCAGACTCGCCGGACGCTGGGCTAGGGCGAGCATGGAGGCGACGCCGCCCCAGGAGAAGGACATCAGGTAGTTGGCGCCATGGTGGTCGATCAGCTTGAGCAGGATCGCGGCTTCGTCTTCCTTGCTGATGGGCGTGAAGTCGCTGTTGAACGGCTTGGACTGACCGGCGTACGGCAGATCGAAGGCCACCACGTTGAACTGCGGCTGCAGGTATTTGATGGTCTGGGTGAAGGACGCCGTGGTCGCCAGGGAGCCGTTGACCAGGATGATCGTCTTGCTCGCTGCCGGGTTGCCGTAGAACTCCGTGTGAACCTTGTGCTTCCTGTTGATCTCGACGACTGCGGTTTGTGGCCTCATGTCGTTTCCTCCTGGCGCAAGTGTGACGAGGCGAGCGGTGGGCCGTTCGCAAGCTTTTGGGCAGTCAGATAAACGCCTGGACATGACAACCTAATGTCAGGCTGGAGGATTTTATAATTCTTTGATTTTCAATCAGTTAGGATCGAAACAGAGCGACTGCCCAAGCCTTTTAAAGGCCGGGAGCGAGGGCGGTGTTACCAGGCAGGAATCCAGTTCGCGCAGGGCGCAAGCAACCGATGGAACGCTTAGATGTCTGCTGTGACTCATTGGTCACGCCGAGACTTATGGTTCGATTTAAGCAGCGCCCTTGCAGCCATGCAAGAGCGAGTCACAGCTTTATCGCATATTGCTGCTGCCGTTGGTCGGTTAGCTTGCGAACGATTGCCGGCGTTGCCAGCGCCCCTCAAACGCTGGCGATTTCCGCGCGGGTCAGTGGACGGTATTGGCCGGGGGCAAGCGCGGGGTCGAGGTGGATCTCGCCCATGCTCTCGCGGTGCAGGGCGACGACCCGATTGCGGAAGTGGCCGAACATGCGCTTGACCTGATGGTAGCGGCCCTCGAACAGGGTCAGGCGAGCGCTGTGGCTGCCGAGCAGTTCGAGCCGGGCGGGCAGGGTGGTGAGGTCTTCATAGGCGAAGTACAGGCCGCGGGCGAAGACTTCGGCGTACTCGGCGGTGATCGGCTGTTCGGTGTCGACGAGGTAGACCTTGGGTTTGCGCTGCTGCGGCTGGGTGATGCGCCGCGACCAGCGCCCGTCGTTGGTGATCAGCAGCAGGCCGCTGGTATTCAGATCCAGGCGGCCGGCCAGGTGCAGGTCGTGTCTGTCCGGCTCGGCCAGTAGGTCGAGGACGGTGCGGTGTTCGTCGTGCTCGGTGGCACTGACCACGCCGACCGGCTTGTTCAGCATCCAGTACTGGGCTCGGCGTCCGGCCTGGAGCAGTTCGTCGTCCAGCTCGACGCGCTGGAAGTCGCGCACATCGAAGCGCGGGTCGTGAATCACCGCGCCGTCCACCCGCAGGCGCCCGGCGCTGATCAGCAGGCGGCTGTCCTGGCGGCTGAAGCGGGGGAAGTTGCTGAGGAAGCGGTCGAGGCGCATGGCTCAGTCCTGCTCGCTGCGCCGCTCGCGCTCGGCGGCTTCGACCACACCCGCGCAGGCTGGGCACAGGCAGGCCAGGTCGCGCTGTTCGGGCGTCAGGCGCTCGAGCACGGCCGGGTCGATGGGGGCCGCGAAGCACCAGCAGGCCTGGATATCCGGCGCGCCGTCGGCCAGGGCGCAAGCGTTGCCCTGGCCACAGAGCGGGCAGCGCTGTGCGGGGCTCACGGCGCTTCGTCCAGAGTGGCGGCGCAGACGCGGTTGCGCCCGCCCTGCTTGGTCTGGTTCAGCGCCCAGTCGCGCAGGAAGGTGTCGTGCGACATCATCGAGGCGATCTGGGTGGGGCGGATCAGGTCCTTCTGGATTTCCGAGTAGATGTTGTCCGAGGTCAGCGGCAGCTCGGTGTTGACGATGTTGTGGCGGATGCTCGCGCGCGAGGCGTAGTAGCTGGCCAGGCTGGTGGCAAGGAAGCCGCCCGGTAGGAGCAGGAGGGGGATCTGGGCCTTGCGCGAAGTGCTGAATGCCATGAGGTCGGGGCCTTGGAGACGTGGCGCAATGCTAGCGTGCCGCCGCAGGCGCGTCATCGGTGCCCGTGCGATTTGCGCTTGCGTGCCGCGGCCGCCGGGTTGTCAGCGGCGGCCGCGATGCTCAGGCCTGTTCCAGCACCACCACGCGCTGCCCGGCGCGCACCGGCGAGCCGGGCTGCACACGTACCTCGCGCACCGTGCCGGCCACCGGGGCGGTGAGGGGAATTTCCATCTTCATCGACTCGAGGATCACCAGCACGTCGCCGGCCTCGACGCGCGCGCCTTCTGCCACCTGCACCTGCCACAGGTTGCCGGCGATATGGCTGTCGATGCCGTGCTGGCCCGCGCCGAGCGGCGCATCCTCGCCGAGTTCGGCGGCCACCTCCTCGACCTCGAAATGCGCCTGGCCCGACTCGATCCAGCGCTGGCGTTCGGCGGCGAAGGCGGCGCGCTGCTGGCGGCGGAAGGCGTCGATGCCTGCGGCCTCATCGGCGAGGAACTGCTGGTAGTCGGCCAGGGCCAGCTCGCTGTGCTCGATACGCAGCGGGTAGCGGCCCAGGGGGAAGTCGCGGCGGATCTGCAGCAATTCCTCGGCAGAGACCGGGTAGAAGCGGATCTGGTCGAAGAAGCGCAGCAGCCAGGGCTTGCCGTGGAAGGCGGTGACTTCGCGGTAGCGGTTCCACATCTGCAGGGTGCGGCCGACGAACTGGTAGCCGCCGGGGCCTTCCATGCCGTACACGCACATATAGGCGCCGCCGATGCCCACCGAGTTCTCGGCGGTCCAGGTGCGCGCCGGGTTGTACTTGGTGGTGACCAGGCGGTGGCGCGGGTCCAGCGGCGTGGCTACCGGGGCGCCGAGGTAGACATCGCCCAGGCCCATCACCAGGTAGCTGGCGTCGAACACGGTCTTGTAGACCTCGTCGAGGTTGGGCAGATCGTTGATGCGGCGGATAAATTCCAGGTTGCTCGGGCACCAGGGCGCGTCCTTGCGCACCGTGGTCATGTATTTCTCGATGGCCAGTTGGCAGGCCGGGTCGTCCCAGGACAGCGGCAGGTGCACGATGCGCGACGGCACGCGCAGGTCGGTGGCGTTGCACACTGCATCCCACTCGCCGATCACCGCCGCCAGCAGGCGCGCCAGCGACAGGGTTTCCGGCTGGTAATGCACCTGCAGCGAGCGGATGCCCGGGGTCAGGTCGATCACCCCATCCAGCTGCTTGGCTTCCAGCGCCTGCATCAGCGCATGGCCGCGGAAGCGCAGGACCAGGTCCAGCTCAGGCGCGCCGATCTCCAGCAGCAGGTGGGTGTCGCCGGACAGGCGCGCGACCAGGCGGGTGTCGCCTTCGCCGAGGTCCAGCACGATAGGGCTTGAAAGCTCTGTCGAGTCTGTCGGAGCGGATTTATCCGCGATTGGGGTGCCATCCGTATCGCGGCTGAAGCCGCTCCTACTGAGGGTGGTGCATTCGCGTGCATTGCCCTGCGCCAACGCCCGCGCCGCAGCGATATCCACCGGCACGAAGCGCACCTTGTCGCCGGCCTTGAGCTGGCCGAGTTGCCACAGGTCGGCCTCGATGATGGTCACCAGGCAGACGAAACCGCCCAGGCTGGGGCCGTCCGGACCGAGGATCACCGGCATATCGCCGGTAAAGTCCACCGCGCCGATGGCGTAGGGATTGTCGTGGATATTGGACGGGTGCAGGCCGGCCTCGCCGCCGCTGTCGCGCACCCATTCCGGTTTCGGGCCGATCAGGCGCACGCCGGTACGGCTGGAGTTGAAGTGCACTTCCCAGTCGGTGGCGAGGAAGCGGTCGATATAGCGCTCGCTGAAGTATTCCGGCGCGCCGTGCGGGCCGTAGATCACCCGCAGTTCGCGTACGGCCGGCAGGGTCGGGCAGAGCTCGGCGGGCAGTTGTGCGCCGCTGCCGGTATCGGTCAGCGGCAGCAGGTGCAGCACGTCGCCGGCACGCAGGGCACGGCCGCCATGGCCGCCGAACTGGCCGAGGGTAAAGGTGCTCTTGCTACCCAGGTACTCGGGCACCTGCAGGCCGCCGCGCAGGGTCAGGTACGAGCGTGCGCCGCTACCGGCGATGGTGCCGAGGGCCAGGGTAGTGCCGGCCTTGATCAGCAGCGCGGTGTTCATTGGCTGTTCCACGCCATCGACGCTCAGCGGAATCTCGGCGCCGGTGACGGCGACCACGGCGTCCGTATTGAAGCGCAGCAGCGGGCCGCTCATGGTGATTTCCAGGCCGGCGGCGCCCTCAGCGTTGCCCAGCAGGCGGTTGCCCAGGCGCAGGGCGCGGCTGTCCATCGGCCCGGACGGCGGCACGCCGACGGCCCAGTAGCCGAGGCGGCCAGGGAAGTCTTGCACGCTGGTCTGGGTACCGGCGCTGAGCACTTCGAAGGTGCTGGGCTGATAGACGAGGTTTTCCAGGCAGCGCGTCCAGGGATGGCCGCTGGCGAAAGGTGCATCGCTGAGGATCTGGCGCAGGTAGTCGCGGTTGCATTCCACGCCGTATAGCACGGAGTCGGCCAGGGCCTTGTCCAGCGCGGCACTGGCCTCTTCACGGGTCGGCGCCCAGGTGATCAGCTTGGCGATCATCGGGTCGAAGTAGGGCGGAATCTCGCAGCCGGCCTCGACCCAGGTATCGATGCGCAGGGCCTTGCCGTCAGCGGGCGGGAGGGCTACGGCGGTGAGCAGGCCGGGGCTGGGCTGGAAGTCGCGGCCCGGGTCTTCGGCGTACAGGCGTGCCTGGATGGCATGGCCGCTGGGTTCGAGGGTTTTCGCCAGTTCGCTCAGCGGCGGCAGATCGCCGGCTGCCAGCTCGATCATCCAGCGCACCAGGTCGACGCCCCACACCTGTTCGGTGACGCCGTGCTCGACCTGCAGACGGGTGTTCACTTCGAGGAAGTAGAAGCGCTCGGCCTCGCTGTCGTAGACGAACTCGACGGTGCCGGCGCTGCGGTAGCTGACCGCCTTGGCCAGCTTGATCGCCGCCGCGCACAGCTCATCGGCCATGCCGGCGGGCAGGTTCGGTGCAGGGGTTTCTTCCAGCACCTTCTGGTTGCGGCGCTGTACCGAGCAGTCGCGCACGCCGAAGGCGAGCACCTCGCCCTGGCCATCGCCGAATACCTGCACTTCCAGGTGGCGCGCGCGCTGGATGTACTTCTCGATGAAGACGCCGCTGTCGCTGAAGTTGTTCTGCCCCAGGCGCTTGACCGCCTCGAAGGCTTCGCTGAGTTCTGCGGCCGAGCGGCAGACACGCATGCCGATGCCGCCACCGCCAGCGGTGCTTTTCAGCATCACCGGGTAGCCGACCTGTTCACCGGCGGCCAGCGCCGCATCGAGATTTTCCAGCAACTCGGTGCCTTCGAGCATCGGCACGCCGTGCTGCTTGGCCAGGGCGCGGGCGGTGTGCTTGAGGCCGAATACGCGCAGTTGCTCGGGCGTCGGGCCGACGAAGGCGATGCCGGCGGCTTCGCAGGCTTCGGCGAAGGCCGCGTTCTCGGAGAGAAAGCCGTAGCCGGGGTGAATGGCCTTGGCGCCGCTGCGTTTGGCGACGTCGAGAATTTTCTCTACCACAAGGTAAGTTTGCGCAGCCGGGCCGTCGCCGAGGCAGAAGGCTTCATCTGCCTGCTGGATATGCAGGCTGGCGGCGTCGGCCTCGGCATACACGGCCACGCCGCTGACATTCAGCTCACGCAGGGTGCGCAGGATGCGGCAGGCAATGGCGCCACGGTTGGCGATCAGGAGTTTGTCGAACATTCGAGGAGCCCTCGAAGGTGGCGGGCCGTCCCGCCGTCATTGGGTCTGCGCCACGGTCGTCCGTGGCGAAAAAATCGGGTGATGCGTATTGCTGTGTAGGAGCGGCTTTAGCCGCGAACCGGCGGAGCCGGTGGATGTAGAAAGCGACATCCACCCTACGGGTTATCGCGGCTGAAGCCGCTCCTACGGGAAGTGATCAATCCCAAACCAGGACTTCAGCCGGGGTCGGGTTCCAGCCGTTGCACGGGTTGTTCAGTTGCGGGCAGTTGGAGATCAGCACGATCACATCGGTCTCGGCCTTGAGCTCCACGTACTTGCCGGGCGCGGAGAGGCCGTCCTCGAAGGTCAGGCCGCCCTCCGGCGTTACCGGCACGTTCATGAAGAAGTTGATATTGGCGCCGAGGTCGCGCTTGCTCAGACGGCCGTCGTGCAGGCTGGCGCGCAGGAAGTTGTCGCGGCAGCTGTGCATATAGCGCTTCTCGAGTGCATATCTGACGGTGTTGCTTTCCTGCGCGCAGGCGCCGCCGAGGGTGTCGTGGCGGCCGCAGGTGTCGGCGACTATGGTCAGCAGCGGCTTGCCGAGGTTGGAGTAGAGCACCGTGCCGGTGGTCAGGTAGACCTTGTTCTGCTTGCGCAGGGTGCGCTGCGGATCGAAGCGCTCGCGCGGGGTGCGCGCGGCGAAGAACAGGGTGTCGATCGCCTGGTTGCCTTCCAGATCATGCAGGCGCAGGGTCTGCCCGGCCTTGACCTCGAACAGGTAGGGCTCGCCCGCCGGGATGGTGTGGCGGAAGCTGGCGGTTTCGGGATGCAGCTTGCTTGCGGTCAGGCTCATGTGTGCGCCCTCAGAGATACTGGCGTTCGGTATTGTGAAAGCCGCGGCCGTTTTCCGGGCGCGAGGTGCGGCAGAGCAGGGTGATGCCGTCGCTGGCGATCTTGCTCCAGCGCAGCTGCACCGGCTTGGGCGCATACTGCGGGTTGGGGTCCATCGGGTGCTGCAGGGCGGTGAGCACCACCAGGGTGTCCATCGGCGCATACAGCTCGATATGGTCGCCGGCCTTGGAGTTGTTCGGCTGGAAGTGGAAGACACCCTCGGCGTCGACGTCCACGCGGCTGAACAGGTTGAGGTTCATCAACAGGTCCTGCAGGTTGAGGTCCCACTTGCCCATTTCCACCAGCAGGTTGTCCATGCCGTTGCGGAAGAAGCCGTTGCGCAGTTCCTGGTAGCGGCCCTGACCGTATTTCTCCAGCACTTCGGAGGCCGACAGCACGCCGCCGAAGCTGTCGTGCCAGCCGCAGGTGTCGGCGGTGATGGCGGCCAGCACGCGGCCCATGTCCGAATACAGGCAGTGGCCGGCGGTGAGTTTGGCGGTGTGCTGGCACTTCAAGGTATCGGGCAGGTTCAGCCGCTCGCTTTTCTCGAGGGCGTTGAACAGCAGCAGGCTGACGTTGGCGCCGCCTTCGATATCAGTGATGCGCAGCAGTTGGCCGCGCTTGAGTACGAAGGAGGTGTGGCCGCCACCGGGGACGGTTTCCTCAAACAGGGTTGGGCGCAGGGCGAGAGAGGCGGTCATGCTCAGGCTCCTTGAATGCCGGCCAACTGGGCGGGCAGCAGTTCGGCCGCGGCACGCTGGCTGCGGCGACTTTCATTGAGGGGGATGTCGTAGGTCACCCGCGCGCCGTAGGCGCCGGGGGCGTGCGGGTCGTGGCGCGGCTTGTCGAAGACCAGGATGCGTGTGCCGAGGCTGAAGCCTTCACTCAGGTCATGGGTGACCATAAAGACGGTGAGTCGGGTCTCGTGCCACAGCTCGAGCAGCAGTGCGTGCATGTCCTTGCGGATGCCGGGGTCGAGCGCGCCGAAGGGCTCGTCGAGCAACAGCACGCGTGGCTGCATGATCAGCGCCTGAGCGATGGCCAGGCGCTGCTGCATGCCGCCGGACAGCGCACTGGGGTACTTGTCCAGGGCGTGGCCGAGGCCGACCTTGTCCAGCAGCTCGGCGGCGCGCTCGCGGGCCTGGCGCTTGGCCGCGCCGAGCAGGCGGCCGAGCAGCTTCGACTGCGGCAGTTCCAGGCCGAGGGCGACGTTGTCCAGTACCGACAGGTGGGGGAACACCGAATAGCGCTGGAACACCACGCCGCGGCTGGCATCCGGCTCGGCGGCCAAGGGTTCGCCAGCCAGTAGGATCCGCCCGCGACTGGGGCGTTCCTGGCCGAGCAGCAGGCGCAGGAAGGTCGACTTGCCACAGCCGGAGGCGCCGACCAGCGTGCAGAATTCGCCTTCGTTGATGTGCAGATTCAGGCGCTCAAGCACCACCTGGTCACCGTACTGCTGCCAGACGTTGTTCACCTCGATGAAAGCGCCTACTGCGCGAGCCGCTGACTGCGTTGCGCGGTGCTCGCAATCCTCATGGACTACCTGTCCACTCCGGTTGCTGCGCTCCGTGCGCCTTGCCAGCGACTCGCTCGCAACGGCTCCGCTTTTTTTATCGCTCATGGCTTGGCTCCTTCGTACCAGGGGAAGCACAGCCGGGTCAGCTGGCGCAGGCCCAGGTCCATCGACCAGGCCAGCAGGGTGATCCAGGCCACGTAGGGCAGGATCACGTCCATGGCCATATAGCGGCGCACCAGGAAGATGCGGTAACCCAGGCCGTCGGTACTGGCGATGGCCTCGGCGGCGATCAAAAACAGCCAGGCCGAGCCGAGCATCAGGCGCAGCGAGATCAGCAGGCGCGGTAGCAGTTGCGGCAGCACCAGGCGCAGGATCAGCGTCCAGGTGTTGGCGCCCAGGGTCTGCGCCTTGATCAGCAGCTCGCGCGGGATCTCGCGGGCGCGCTGCTCGATATCGCGGGCGATGCAGGGGGTTATGCCGATCACGATCAGCATCACTTTCGACAACTCCCCCAGGCCGAAGACGATAAACAGGATCGGCAGGATCGCCAGCGGTGGGATCATCGACAGCACGGTCAAGAGCGGCGACAGCGGCGCGCCGAACAGCGGCAGGCTACCGGCGGCGATGCCCAGGACCAGGCCGGCCAGCGCCGCGACGCCCAGGCCCAAGGCCAGGCGCTGGAGGCTGGCGGCGCTGTCGACCCAGAACAGGTACTGGCCGCTGCGCTTGTCCTCGGTCAAGGCCAGGCGCTCGATGGCATCGGCCATCTGGCTGGCGCTGGGCAGCAGCTTGTCGTTGGGGTTGTCCGCCAGCCGCGCGGTCGAGCTGCTGAAGTAGAGAAACAGCAGCAGGGCGAAGGGCAGCAGGATCAGCAGCAGGCGGCTGCCGCGGTCCGGGTGTCGGTTGATCAGACGCATGGGCTATCTCTGGTAGGGTGCGCCGTGCGCACCATCGGTACTCGCAGGGAGGGTGAGGTCTTATCCACCCGACGAAGCCGTATTACGCGAAGGTTTCCGCCTCAGAGCTTGCCGTCGGCGGCCATCTGCATATAGCTGGGGTCGAAGCGCAGCTTGAGGTTGCTCGCATCGCCGGTGACCAGGTCCTTGGCGAAGCTCATGCCGATGGCCTCGGCACTCTGCGCGCCCTCGCCGAGCAGGCCGTGGGCGAAGGAGAATTCGGCCACCTTGGTCATGGTCGCCGGCAGCTTCGGGCTAGTGGCGAAGGCCACGGCATCGCTGGCCGAATAGAACATTCTGGTCGCCGCCAGCTGCGCCTCGTAGCCGGCCAGGTCGGTGCCGGAGGCCTTGGCCATATGCTCGCGGGCGGCCTTGCCCTCGGCCGAGTCGCTGCTCATGCGGGCCATGATTTCGTACCAGGCGCCGGTCAGCGCCTTGCCGAAGGCCGGGTTGTCCTTCAGCGTCTGGCTGTTGACCACCATCAGGTCGATGATCTCGCCGGGAATCTGGCTGGAGTCGAACACCTTGGTCACCTGCGGCGTGGCCTCGATCTCGGCCAGCAGCGGGTTCCAGGTGGCCACGGCCTGCACGCCGGGCGTGGCGAAGGCGGCGACCAGGTCGGCGTCGGAGGTGTTGACCACCTTGAGGTCGCGCTCGCTCAACTGGGCGCGCTCCAGGCCGCGGGCCAGCAGGTAGTGGGAGACCGACAGCTCCACCAGGTTGACGTCCAGGCCCTTGAGGTCGGCCAGGGTCTTGCTCTCGCCCTTGAGCACGATGCCGTCGTTGCCGTTGGAGAAGTCGCCGATGATCAGCGCGGTGCTGTCGACGCCGCCGGCGGCGGGGATGGTCAGGGCATCCATGTTGGTCATGGTGCAGCCGTCGAACTGCCCGGCGCTGTACTGGTTGATCGACTCGACGTAGTCGTTGATCTGCACCACGTCGATGCTGATGTCGTATTTCTTCGCCCACTTGTCGACGATGCCCTGTGCGTCGCCGTATTCCCAGGGCATCCAGCCGGCGTAGATGGTCCAGCAGACGCTGAAGTCGCTTTTCGGCGCGGCCTGGGCCGAGAGGCTGAGCGCGGCGCCAAGGCCGACGGCGGCGAGAACGGAGAACAGACGGGGTTTACGCATGGGGAACCTCCAGTTCGAGTAAGGGGCGGGCAGGAGTGCGCGGCGGTTTCCCATCGCTGGGGCGCGTTCTCCCGGGCTTTTGTCCCGCCGTGTAACCTCGAAGGAGGTCGCCAACTCTCGGACCAGTCGCGCGCCGCTGTCGGCGCGCCGGAACCCTAGTCGGCCATTGCAAATTGTGGTGCCGCGATCCCGGCGAGCCGGGTTGTTCCTGCACACAGGGTCTATAGCGAACATCGTGCCAGTTGCCCGCGGCGGCTAATCCGGGCCTTTCGCCACCGGCGTGGTCGAAATCTGCGCACTGCTGGTGCGTGCCGGGCTGTGTGTGCCTCTCGATGGGGCGTTATAGCGCCCCGTCGCTGGCCAGCTGCATATAGCGATGGTCGAAACGCAGCAGGATGCGTTGAGCATTGCCCAGGGGCTGCTCGCCGCTGAAGGCGATGCCCAGGTTGCTCAGGCCCTGGCCACTCTGGCCCAGCAGGCCGTGCGCATCGGCGAAATGGGCGATGCGCTGCATCAGGTCCGGCAATTTGCCGGTCTGGGCGAAGTTCAGCGCATAGCGCGGGGCGTAGAACGAACGCAGGGTGTTCAACTGGGCCTCGAAGTCCTCGGGGCTGGTGTGCGCGCCAGCCGCCATCTTCGCCCTGGCCTCACGCCCGGCGGTGGTGGGCAGGCCCAACAGACGCTGGGTTTCGAACCAGGCGCCGGTCAGCGCGCGTCCCAGCTCCGGGTGCTGGGCCAGGGTCTGGCTGTTGACCACGGTGAGGTCGAGGATCTCGCCGGGAATCAGGTTGGAGGTGAACACCTGGCTGACCTCGGCCTGGCGTTTGATCTCGGCGAGGATCGGGTTCCAGGTGATCACCGCGTCGCCGCGGCCGGCGAGGAAGGCTGCGGCGATCTCGGTGTCGGAGACGTGCTCGATGGTCACCTCGCTTTCCTCCAGCAGCGCCCATTCCAGCGCGCGGCTGAGCAGGTAATGCGACACCGAATGCTCCACCAGCAGCACGGTCTTGCCCTTGAGGTCACGGATGCTCTTGCCGGAGCCGCGCAGCAGCAGGGCGTCGGCGCCGTTGGAGAAGTCGCCGATGATCAGCGCGGTGCTGTCCACGCCGCCGGCGGCGGGGATGGTCAGGGCGTCCATGTTGGTCATGGTGCAGGCGTCGAACTGGCCGGCGGCGTATTGCTCGATGGAGCCGACGTAATCCGGTACCTCCTGCACCTGGATGTCGATGCCGTATTTGTCCGCCCATTTCTTCACGATGCCCTGTTCGGCGGCATAGCCCCAGGGCATCCAGCCGGCGAAGATCGACCAGCACAGCTTGAAGGTCTTGGGCGCGGCCTGGGCGACGGGAGCGGTCAGCAGGGCGGTGCAGAGCAGGGCGGTAAGCAGGGTACGCAATGACATGGTGACCTCGGCGGCAGGGAACGGAGGCGGGAAGGCGGGCAGCCGTGCTGCGCGTTCTCCCGGGCTTTTATCCCGCCGTGTAACCCCGCGGCTTCCCGCCGCTCTATGAGGTCGCCCACTCTCGGACCAGCCACCCGCCTGGTGGGGCGGGCCGGAACCCTAGTCGGCCATTGTCTGCACGCAGCGCTGTTCGCCTTCCCGCTGCGGCGCCTTGCCAAGCGAGGAGCGTGCCAGCGGCCATGGCGAGCCTGTGATGGCCGTCACTCGGCTGCACGGAACGTGATCCACTGCCGATGGTCGAACCAGCATGCCGATAGAATTGTGCCCGCGCCGCTTGCGGGGCATCTAATGGCCACTGGAAATTCGAGGAGTATTCCGACATGCGTGGTTTGACTGTGATGGTATTGGCGTTGCTGCTGGGCGGCTGCAGTTTCAGTGCGCCGGGCGTGCATGCCCGGGTCGGCGATCCCGATGTGATTCATGTCGACCTGGGTGGCCGCGGCTACCACGGCGGCGGTCACTTCTGCCCGCCGGGGCACCGTATGAAGGGGAGCTGCTGATGAAAACCTTCGGCGCGTTGCTGCTGGCGATCAGCCTGGCTTTCGGTCTGTCCGGCTGCAGCCTGAGGCTGCCTGGTATCGGCATCGATATCGGCGATGTTGGCGGCGGTCCTCCCCACTGCCCGCCGGGGCAGGCCAAGAAAGGTCGTTGCTGATCCAGTCCCGGGCCTCGCGGCCCGGCCTCTTCCCTCGGGGGCGCGGTGCGCGTCCCCCGCTTCCCCTGCGGAGGCTCCCCATGTCCTACAGAACCCTGCTTGCTGCCCTGCTGTTCATCCCGCTCAGTGGCTGCGCCGTGTACGGCGACGGTTACGACCGTGGCTACCGCGACCATCATCACTCGCACCACTATTACAACGGCTACCGCCGCGATTACTTGCCGCCGGTCTACGTCACGCCGCGGTACTACTATTACGACGACCGCCGCCACGACCGCCATCGCCACGATTCAAAACACTACGTGCCGGTACCGCCGCGCCAGTATGGCTTCTACCAGCGCGATCACAAAGGCCACGACGGCTACTCGCGCCACGACGGCCGCCGCGATGACTGGCGCCGCCACGACGGTCACCAGCGATCGCAGCAAAAGCAGCATCTGCAGGGCCTGCCCGCCGGCAAGCACTGGGACGGCAAGCGCCAGCAGCAGGTGCAGCAGCGCTACTCCCGCGACGACCGTCACTCGCGCGGCGAGCAGCAGCGCAGCGGCGACTGGCGGCGCAACTAGCGGCGTTCAGCACCGTGGCGGCAGCGGCTGGCGATCCACCCGGCGAATTTCCTCCACCAGTGCCTGCGCCGCCGGCGACAGGCTGTGCCCGGCACGGCTGACCAGGCCGTAGGCCGACTGCTGCTGCAGGCTCGCCGGAGCCAGCGGCAGCAGGCTCAGCTGGCCGGCCGCCACTTCCTCGGCGATCACGTCCCAGGGCGCCATGCTCAGCACCTCGCTGTCGGCCACCAGGCGCTTGAGCACCAGAAAGTTGTCGCACTGCACGCTCAAGGGTTGCGGCCGGCCGCTGGCCGCGCCGAGGCTGCGCTCTACCGCCTGCGGCAACTGGGTGCCGGCCAGGGGGAAGTCGAGCAGGTCGACCAGGCGCAGCTCGCGGCGTTGTAGCAGCGGATGGCCGGGGCGGCAGAACAGCACGCCGGCATGCGTCTGTAGCGCCTCGATCTGCAGTTGCGGGTCATCCTGCAATTCCCGCACATCGGCGACGAACAGTTCGACGCCGGCCTCCAGCAGCCGCTCGCGCAGCTCCAGCCAGTTGCCGATCTCCAGTCTCACCTGTACCCGCGGATAGCGTTGCAGCAGCCTGCCCACTGCCTGCGGCACCAGCCGTGCGGCCGGGTAGGGGCCGGCGCCCAGACGCAGTTCGCCGGCCTCCAGGTTGTCCAGCTGGCTGACCGCGTTGCTCAGCGCCTGGCTGCCGGCCAGCAGGCGGCGGGCGTGTTCCAGCACCAGCTGGCCGTGGGCGGTGAGGCTGATGCCGCGGCTGTGGCGATCCAACAGGCTGCAGCCGAGCTGCGCCTCCAGGGCCTGGATGCTGCGGCTCAGTGCCGGCTGGCTGAGGTGCACGGCTTCGGCGGCGCGGGCGAAGTGGCCGTGTTCGGCGAGGGCGACGAAGTGACGGAGCTGGCGTAGGTCGTTCATGCGCTGCCTGCATTGGTTCGTGGATTCGAATGCATTGGAATTATCAGGCGGCCTTTGCCAACCTGCCAGCACTTCAACAACAAGACGTCCTATCGCCATGAGCACCTTCTCTCGCCTTGGCGGCCTGCTGCTGGCCGCCGCCTTGCCCCTGAACGCGCAGGCCGAACTGCCGGCCGAGCGCATCGAGCCGAGCATCCACGCCGAGCTGGCCGCGCACACCAAGCACTTCGCCCAGCAGGTCTACCGCGTCGCGGGCAACGTCTACTCGGCCGTCGGCTGGCAGCTGGGCAACGTGGTGATGATCGAGGCGCCCGAGGGGCTGATCATCGTCGACACCGGCGAGTCGGTCGGCGAGTCGCGCAAGATCATGGCCGAGTTCCGCAAGCTCACGGACAAGCCGGTCAAGGCGGTGGTCTACACCCACTTCCACCCGGACCATATCAACGGCGTGCAGGCCTTCGTCAGCCGCGAGCAGGTGGAACGCGGCGAGGTGCAGATCTACGCCCACGAAAGCCTGCAGGAGAACGTGGTGGCGCAGGGCGCGCTGGTCGGGCCGATTCTCGGCGTGCGCTCGGCCTACAGCTTCGGCTCCTTCCTGCCGGCGAGCGACCTGGAGGGCATGAACGCCGGCATCGGCCCGCTGGCCAAGCCCGAGCCGTCGTCCTTTATCGCGCCGACCGTGACCTTCGCCGAGCGCCTGGACACCCGCATCGCCGGCCTCGACGTGCAGCTGCTGCACGTGCCCAGCGAGGCGCCGGACGAGATCACCCTGTACCTGCCGGACAACCGCGTGCTGATCAGCGCCGAGGTGGAGCAGGGGCCGACCCTGCCGAACATCCATACCCTGCGCGGCACCAAGTTCCGCGACCCGGTGCAGTGGGTCGCCAGCCTGGACAAGCTGCGCGAATACCAGGCCGAGCACATGGTGCCGCTGCACGGCCGCCCGGTCAGCGGCCAGGAGCGGGTCGAGGAGGTGCTGCGCATGACCCGCGACGGCATCGCCTATATCCACGACCAGAGCGTGCGCTGGATGAACAAGGGCCTGACCCCGGACGAGCTGGTGGAGAAGGTCAAGCTGCCGCCGCACCTGGCCGGCTACACGCCCTACCTGCGCGAGTACTACGGCACGGTCAAGCACAGCGTGCGGCAGATCTACAACGGCTACCTGGGCTGGTTCCAGGGCGACCCGGTGGCGCTCGACCCGACCCCGCCGCGGCAGCAGGCCGAGCGGCTGATCGCCCTGGCCGGTGGCCGGGAAAAGCTGCTGCTGGAGGCCGGCAACGCCTACCTCAAGGGCGACTACCAGTGGGCCGCCGAGCTGGCCGGCTACGCCATCCGCGTCGACCGCGAGGATCGACTGGCACGCGAGATCAAGGCGCGCAGCCTGCGCAAACTGGGTTACGCCAGCATGAACATCAACTGGCGCAACTGGTACCTGATGAGCGCCATGGAGCTGGAAGGCAAGCTCGACGGCGAGGCCATCCGCCAGCGCTCGCAGGAGATGCGCAAGGTCCTCCTCTCCCCGGACATGGTGCGCAGCTTCACCCCGCAGGCCTTCCTGCAGAACTGGGTGACGCGCATCGACCCGGAGCAGGCCGGCGACCTCGAACTGACCCTGGGCTTTCGCTTCCCGGACGTGAACGAGGAGTGGGCGCTGGAAGTGCGCCGCGGCGTGGCCCAGTTGCACTGGGGCATTCCCGAAGGCACCGAGCTGCGGCTGAGCATGGACAAGCGCTTTATGGAAACCCTGCTGACCGGCGAAGGCGGCCTGGTCAAGGGCGCGCTGCTGGGCGACGTGCAGGTCGAGGGCAACCTGCTGGAGATCCGCCGCTTCCTCGCCTGCTTCGACTTCGCCGACGAGTCCTTCGGCCTGACCCTGCGCTGAGCACCGTTCCAGCCGAAAGAGCGGCGGCAGCGCCGGGCTGGCCCGGCACACTGCGGCGATCGCCCAACCGGAGGATCGCGATGAAACTGCTGTCGTTCGCCAAGGGCGCCCTGGCCATGTTCTGGCTGGTGGCGCTGCTCAACCTGCTCTACCCCTTCGCCGCGCCGCTGGGCGGCTGGGTCAACTGGGCCGCGCTGGCGCTGTTGCTGGCCCATCTAGGCGAGCTGCTGCTGTTTCGCGCGCGCCTGCACGGCCGGCCGGGGCTGTGGCGGCAGCGCCTGCAGGTGCTGCTGTTCGGCCTGCTGCATCTGCAGACGCTGCGCTGAATGCCGTTGGCCCGGAGGCAATCCGGGGCGGTCGCCGCGCTTTATCCCGGATTGCATCCGGGCCAAGACTGCACGGCGTACTCGCGCTTTCGTAGGAGCCGGCTTGCCGCGATCCGCTTCAAGGCATCGCCAGCAAGCTGGCGCCTACGGACCGCTACTCCACGAACAACTGCTGCACCACTGAAAAATCCTGCTTGCCCTTGCCCTGCTTGAGCAGCAGGCGGTACAGCTGAAGCGCCAGGGCGCCCATCGGCGTGCTGTTGCCGCTGTGGCTGGCGGTTTCCTGGGCCAGGCCGAGGTCCTTGGCCATCAGTTCGGCCATAAAACCGCCGCTGTAGCCCTTGGAGGCCGGGGCGTTCTCCATTACCCCGGGCCAGGGGTTGTACTTTTCCAGCGTCCAGTTGCCGCCGGAGCTCTGCCGCATGATCTCGGCCAGGGTCGCCGGCTCCAGGCCGTTGGCCACGCCCAGGGCCATGGCCTCGGCGGTGGCGATCATCTGCACCGCCAGCACCTGGTTGTTGCACACCTTGGCCACCTGGCCGGCGCCGTCCGGGCCGGCGTGGAAGATGTTCTTGCCCATGGCGGCGAGGATCGGCCGCGCCTTGTCCAGGGCGTTGGCCTCGCCGCCGACCATAAAGGTCAGGG
>NZ_AVOF01000128.1:0-8084 GCF_000465935.2 Pseudomonas sp. EGD-AK9 | reverse complement strand
ATGGGAGGTGCTGCCCAGCGCCCGCAACCGCCGCATCACCGGCGCCACGCCGATGCAGATCGCCGGCCCGGCGCGCGGCCACGCCCTGCTCCGGACCCGCTACAGCCCGGACGGCACCGTCACCCGCGGCACCCTGAACAACTGCGCCAACGGCTTCACGCCCTGGGGCACCTACCTGACCTGCGAGGAGAACTGGGCCGGCTACTTCGCCAGTGGCGACGCCGAGCGCCCGCGTGAACTGACCCGCTACGGCGTCGGCAGCGCTAGCCGCTACGGCTGGGACCACCTGGCCGGCGACGAATTCCAGCGCTTCAACGCCACCCGCCTGGCCGCCGATGCCACAGGCGACTACCGCAACGAGCCCAACCACTTCGGCTGGATCGTCGAGATCGACCCCTTCGCCCCGGAATCCACCCCGGTCAAGCGCACCGCGCTGGGTCGCTTCGCCCACGAGGGTCTGGTGTTCGCCCCGGTCAAACCGGGCCGGCCGGTGGTCTGCTATTCCGGCGACGACTCGCAGAACGAGTACATCTACAAGTTCGTCAGCCGCGGCAAGTACCTGCCGGGTCGCAGCGACGGCAGCCTGCTCGACGAGGGCACCCTCTACGTGGCGCGCTTCAAGGCCGACGGCAAGGGCGAATGGCTGGCGCTGGACATCCAGGACAAGGCCTTCCAGGCCGCCTGCCAGGCCGCCGGGGTGAGCTTCGCCGACCAGGGCGAGGTGCTGATCAATACCCGCCTGGCTGCCGACATCGTCGGTGCCACCAAGATGGATCGCCCGGAATGGGGCGCGGTCAACCCGCACAACGGCGAGGTTTACTTCACCCTCACCAACAACAGCTCGCGCACCGTCGCCGATGCCGCCAACCCGCGTCCGGCCAACGCTTACGGCCATATCATCCGCTGGCGCGAACTGAGCCGCGACTACGCCGGCCGCGCGTTCGCCTGGAGCCTGTTCCTGCTGGCCGGCCCGGAAGGCGACAGCCTGGATGTCAACGGCAAGCCGCTGAGCGCCGACAACCGCCTGGCCAGCCCGGACGGCCTGTGGTTCGACGACGATGGCCGGTTGTGGATCCAGACCGACATGAGCGGCAGCCAGCTGGCCAGCGGCCCGTTCGGCAACAACCAGATGCTGGTGGCCGACCCGCGTACCGGCGAGATGAAGCGCTTTTTGGTCGGCCCGGTGGGCTGCGAAGTCACGGGCATCGCCGCCACCCCGGACTTCCGCACCCTGTTCGTCAATATCCAGCACCCGGGTGAAGGCTCCACCCCCACCAACTTCCGCAGCACCTGGCCGGACGGCCCCGGCCGCCGCCCGCGCTCGGCCACCGTGATCGTCACCCGCGACGACGGCAAACCGCTGCTCTGAGCGCGCTGGCGATCCCCTCTCCCGCAACGGGAGAGGGAGCTCCCTCGCACCGGCACGGTACGGCACCAGCTTCTACGCTGAAGAAGCCGCTCGACTCGCCCGAAGAAGCGCGAGCGCCGGTGCCATCCATCACTACCGGGAGCCCCGCCATGCCATTGACCACCCTCAATTACAACGACAACGAACAGGAGCACCGCGGCTTTGCCGATACCCTGGGGCAGATGCAGGGGCTGATCGACAAGGGCAAGCTGGATCGCAACACCAGCCATGCCTACTACGGCGGTCATGAGCTGCGCGAGTGCGGCGTCAGCTGGAACGGTCATTTCCTCAAGCGCGACTGCCCCGGCAGCGGCAAGACCATGCACGGCCGCAGCCAGAACCGGGTCATCGTCAATATCGACCGCAACGGCCATCTGGTGGAGAACTGGGCGGTGGCCTGGCGCCATGACAACCGCCTGCTGCTGCTCGACGCCGGCTTCTTCAAGCGGGCCCAGCAGATGCGCGACTACATCAATTCGATGTGAACCATTCGGACGTCCCGCTCGAGGCCCGCAGCACCAGGCAAGGCAAGGTCCCCAACGAAACGGACATGGCCTCGGATTGGCGCAGCCTGTGCGAAGCGGGACGTCGGCTAGAGCGATGGAACATATCAATTGGAGATAGCTCCACCTCTTTTCATTATTTATCGCTATTTAGTAGCCACTAAGAGGGTTCTGACAGGGCCATTTACCCTCACTGCCGTGAAGGCGGGAGCCCAGGTAGTACAGAGCCCACCTGCGCGGGGATGGCGACTGTTGCAGTTTCGCCAACCTCAGCCTCCGACTCGCCAGTTGTGCTCATCCAATCGGATTCATGGCCTTTCCAGCCATAAGCTACAGATGCCGCCCCTGCTGGATGTCCTGACGATATTGAAATTTATACCGGCGCAACCCGATAACTGCGCCTAGCATTTAAATCACTGGAGCTAGGCCAGTGGGTTCGGGATGGAGGCTTTTCCGGGGAATGGGAGAACTTCCGTCCACTGCAGCCGACGGTCAGCCCGGTCGATGGGCCGCATCGATCCAGCAGCACGCGGTCCGTCCTCTGTAGTGATTTCACTCGCGGGGGTACGGTGATGAACGAAACGCTCGCCCAGCACTGGGCGCTGGCAGTGTTCCTCGTGGCGGTGGGCGGCCTGTGCGCCTTCATGCTCGGCGTATCCAGCCTGCTCGGCGGCAAGGCCTGGGGGCGCAGCAAGGAGGAACCCTTCGAGTCCGGCATCGTGCCCACCGGCAGCGCGCGGCTGCGCTTCTCCGCCAAGTTCTACCTGGTGGCCATGCTCTTCGTGATCTTCGACGTCGAGGCGCTGTTCCTCTTCGCCTGGGCCATCGCCGTGCGCGAAAGCGGCTGGGCCGGGCTGATCGAGGCCGCCGTGTTCATCCTCATCCTGCTCGCCGGGCTGCTCTACCTGTGGCGCGTCGGCGCCCTGGACTGGGCCCCCGAGGCACGCCGCCGGCGCCTCGGCGCACGCAAACCCTGAGGTCATCGCGATGCAATACAAGCTCACCCGCATCGATCCCGACGCCCCCGGCAGCCGCTACCCCATGGGCGAGCGCGAGCTGGTCGACGACCCGCTGGCCGGCCAGGTGCACCGCAACGTCTTCATGGGCCGCCTCGAGCAGGTGCTGCACCAGACGGTCAACTGGGGCCGCAAGAATTCGCTGTGGCCCTACAACTTCGGCCTGTCGTGCTGCTACGTGGAGATGACCACCGCCTTCACCGCGCCGCACGACATCGCCCGCTTCGGTGCCGAGGTGATCCGCGCCTCGCCGCGCCAGGCCGATTTCATGGTGGTGGCCGGCACCTGCTTCATCAAGATGGCGCCGATCATCCAGCGTCTGTACGAACAGATGCTCGAACCCAAGTGGGTGATCTCCATGGGCTCGTGTGCCAATTCCGGCGGCATGTACGACATCTACTCGGTGGTCCAGGGCGTCGACAAGTTCCTCCCGGTGGACGTCTACGTGCCGGGTTGTCCGCCGCGCCCGGAGGCCTTCCTGCAGGGTCTGATGCTGCTGCAGCAGTCCATCGGCGAGGAACGCCGGCCGCTGTCCTGGGTGGTCGGCGATCAGGGCGTGTACCGCGCCGAGATGCCCTCGCAGCGCGAGAAAAATCGCGCCGAGCGTATCCAGGTCACCCAGTTGCGCAGCCCGGACGAGATCTGATGAGCACCAGCAGCGCCCGCCTCGCCCCCTCGCCCGCCGGCCACGACGACGTGGTCGCCGAGCTGCAGGCGCTGTTCGGCGCCGACGCCTTCGTGGTGCAGGCGACCCGCACCGGCATGCCGGTGCTCTGGCTCGGCCGCGAACGCCTGCCGGCGGTGCTGCGCGCCCTGCGCCAGCTGCCGCGCCCCTACCTGATGCTGTACGACCTGCACGCCATGGACGAGCGCCTGCGCACCAAGCGCGAAGGCCTGCCGGCGGCAGACTTCAGCGTGTTCTACCACCTGCTGTCGATCGAGCGAAACAGTGATGTACTGCTCAAGGTCGCCCTCACCGAAGATGACCTCAGCCTGCCCAGCGCCACCGCCATCTGGCCCAACGCCAACTGGTACGAGCGCGAGGTGTGGGACATGTTCGGCATCCGCTTCGACGGCCACCCGCACCTGACCCGCCTGTTGATGCCACCGACCTGGCAGGGCCACCCGCTGCGCAAGGACTACCCGGCGCGCGCCACCGAGTTCGACCCCTTCAGCCTGGATGCGGCCAAGCAGGACCTGGAGCAGGAGGCGCTGCGCTTCAATCCCGAGGACTGGGGCATGCAGCGTCACGGTGCCCACGAGGACTTCATGTTCCTCAACCTCGGCCCCAACCATCCCTCGGCCCACGGCGCCTTCCGCATCATCCTGCAACTGGACGGCGAGGAGATCGTCGACTGCGTGCCGGAGATCGGCTACCACCACCGCGGCGCCGAGAAGATGGCCGAGCGGCAAAGCTGGCACAGCTTCATCCCCTATACGGATCGGATCGATTACCTCGGCGGGGTGATGAACAACCTGCCCTACGTGCTGGCGGTGGAGAAGCTGGCCGGCATCCGCGTGCCGGAGCGGGTCGAGGTGATCCGCGTGATGCTCGCCGAGTTCTTCCGCATCAACAGTCACCTGCTGTTTCTCGGCACCTACATCCAGGACGTCGGCGCCATGACCCCGGTGTTCTTCACCTTCAGCGACCGCCAGCGCGCCTACCAGGTGATCGAGGCCATCACCGGTTTCCGCATGCACCCGGCCTGGTACCGCATCGGCGGCGTCGCCCACGACCTGCCGCGCGGCTGGGACAAGCTGGTGCGCGAGTTCGTCGACTGGCTGCCCAAACGCCTGGACGAGTACCAGAAGGCCGCGCTGGACAACAGCATCCTGCGCGGACGCACCGTCGGCGTGGCTGCCTACAACACTCGCCAGGCCCTGGACTGGGGCGTCACCGGCTCGGGCCTGCGCGCCACCGGCCTGGACTTCGACCTGCGCAAGGCGCGCCCCTACTCCGGCTACGAGCGCTTCGACTTCGAGGTGCCGCTGACCGCCAACGGCGACGCCTACGACCGCTGCATCATCCGCGTCGAGGAGATGCGCCAGAGCCTGCGCATCATCGAGCAGTGCCTGCACAACATGCCCGCCGGCCCCTACAAGGCCGACCACCCGCTGACCACGCCGCCGCCCAAGGAGCGCACGCTGCAGCATATCGAGACGCTGATCACCCATTTCCTCCAGGTGTCATGGGGCCCGGTGATGCCCGCCGGCGAGAGCCTGCAGATGATCGAGGCAACCAAGGGCATCAACAGCTATTACTTAACCAGCGACGGCAGCACCATGAGCTACCGCACGCGCATCCGCACCCCGAGCTTCGCCCATCTGCAGCAGATACCGGCGGTGATCAGGGGCAGCCTGGTGGCGGACCTGATCGCCTACCTGGGCAGTATCGATTTCGTTATGGCCGACGTGGATCGCTAATCACATGAGCCAGACTGACCTGATCCAGACCGACCGCTTCGTCCTCAGCGCCGCCGAGCAGGCGGCCATCGAGCACGAACGCGAGCACTACGAAGACCCGCGCGCGGCCTCGATCGAGGCGCTGAAGATCGTCCAGCAGCAGCGCGGCTGGGTGCCGGACGGCGCCATCGCCGCCATCGGCGAGCTGCTCGGCATTCCCGCCAGCGACGTCGAGGGCGTCGCCACCTTCTACAGCCAGATCTTCCGCCAGCCGGTCGGCCGCCACCTGATCCGCGTGTGCGACAGCATGACCTGCTACGTCGCCGGCCACGAAGCGCTGCTGGCCCACCTGGCCCGGCGCCACGGCCTGACGCCGGGCCAGACCAGCGGCGACGGCCGCTTCACCCTGCTGCCGGTGTGCTGCCTGGGCAACTGCGACAAGGCGCCGGCGCTGATGATCGACGAGCAGACCTTCGGCGAGGTCGCGGTGGAGCGACTCGATGCCCTGCTGGAGGCCTTTGAATGAGCCGCCTGCCCTCCTTCGCCCCGGCCAACCAGGTCGTGCGCCCGGCCGAGACCCATCCGCTGACCTGGCGCCTGCGCGACGACGGCGAGCCGGTTTGGCTGGAGGAATACCGCGCCAAGGGCGGCTATGGGGCGGCCCGCCGCGCGCTGCTGGAGCTGGCCCCGGCGGACATCGTCCAGCAGGTCAAGGATTCCGGACTCAAGGGTCGCGGCGGCGCCGGTTTTCCCACCGGGGTGAAATGGGGGCTGATGCCGGCCGACGAGGCGCTGAAGGTGCGCTACCTGCTGTGCAACGCCGACGAGATGGAGCCCAACACCTGGAAGGACCGCCTGCTGATGGAGCAGCTGCCGCACCTGCTGGTCGAGGGCATGCTGATCGCCGCCCGCGCGCTCAAGGCCGGGCGCGGCTACATCTTCCTGCGCGGCGAATACGTCGAGTGCGCCCAGCACCTGCGCCGCGCCATCGCCGAGGCGCAAGCCGCCGGCCTGCTCGGGCGCGATATCCAGGGCAGCGGCTTCGACCTCGAACTCTTCGTGCATACCGGCGCCGGGCGCTACATCTGCGGCGAGGAAACCGCACTGATCAACTCGCTGGAGGGCCGCCGTGCCAACCCGCGGGCCAAGCCACCGTTCCCCGCCACCGTGGGCGTGTGGGGCAAGCCGACCTGCGTCAACAACGTCGAGACCCTGTGCAACGTGCCGGCGATCATCGAGCACGGCGTCGACTGGTACCGCGCCCTGGCCCGCCCCGGCAGCGAAGACATGGGCAGCAAGCTGTTCGGCTTCTCCGGCAAGGTCAAGCGTCCCGGCCTCTGGGAGCTGCCGTTCGGCATCGAGGCGCGCGAACTGTTCGAGGAGCACGCCGGCGGCATGCGCCCGGGCCATCGCCTCAAGTGCTGGCAGCCTGGCGGCGCCGGCACCGGTTTCCTCCTGCCCGAGCACCTGGATGCGCCGCTGCACGGCGCCGGCATCGCCAGGTACGGCACGCGCCTGGGCACCGGCCTGGCGCTGGCGGTGGACGACTCGGTGAGCATGGTCGGCCTGCTACGCAACATGGAGGAATTCTTCGCCCGCGAGTCCTGCGGCTTCTGCACCCCCTGCCGCGACGGCCTGCCGTGGAGCGTCAAGCTGTTGCGCGCGCTGGAACGCGGCGAAGGCCAGCCGGGCGATATCGAGACGCTGGAGCAGCTGTGCCGCTTCCTCGGCCCGGGCAAGACCTTCTGCGCCCATGCCCCGGGGGCGGTGGAGCCACTGGCCAGCGCCCTGCAGTATTTTCGCGACGAGTTCGAAGCGGGGATGGCGCAGCGCACACGGATGCAGGCGGAAGGCGTGGGCTAGACGAATCGACTCGCGGCGCGAACCGCTTCTACGGCAAGGCAGACGACGAGGCAGCAGCAGATGGCCACCATCCATATAGACGGCAAGGCATACGAGGTCGACGGGGCGGACAACCTGCTCCAGGCCTGCCTGTCGCTCGGCCTGGACATCCCCTACTTCTGCTGGCACCCGGCGCTCGGCAGTGTCGGCGCCTGCCGCCAGTGCGCGGTCAAGCAGTTCAACGACGAGAACGACCAGCGCGGCCGCCTGGTGATGGCCTGCATGACCCCGGCCGGCAGCGCGCCATGGATATCCATCGAAGACGAAGAAGCGCGCCAGTTCCGCGAGAGCGTGGTGGAGTGGCTGATGACCAACCACCCGCACGACTGCCCGGTGTGCGAGGAAGGTGGCCACTGCCACCTGCAGGACATGACCGTGATGACCGGCCACAGCCAGCGGCGCTACCGCTTCAGCAAACGCACCCACCTCAACCAGGACCTGGGCCCCTGCATCGGTCACGAGATGAACCGCTGCATCGCCTGCTACCGCTGCGTGCGCTACTACAAGGACTATGCCGGCGGCAGCGACCTGGGCGTGTACGGCGCCCACGCCAACCTCTACTTCGGCCGCGTCGAGGACGGCACCCTGGAGAGCGAGTTCTCCGGCAACCTCACCGAGGTCTGCCCGACCGGGGTATTCACCGACAAGACCCACTCGGCGCGCTACAACCGCAAATGGGACATGCAGTTCGCCCCGAGCATCTGCCACGGCTGCTCGCTGGGCTGCAACATCAGCCCCGGCGAGCGCTACGGCGAGATCCGCCGCATCGAGAACCGTTACCACGGCGCGATCAACCACTACTTCCTCTGCGACCGCGGCCGCTTCGGCTACGGCCACGTCAACCGCGCCGAC
>NZ_AVOF01000127.1:0-8095 GCF_000465935.2 Pseudomonas sp. EGD-AK9 | reverse complement strand
CGCCAGCGCGCTGCTATGGCAGACATGGCACTTGCCGCACCGGGGGCTGTACGGGCACCCTTTGCAGCTTGTTCCACTGACGGCGCGACCCCTCCATGCGTGACTACAAATGGCTGCACGAATACTGCCTCAACCGCTTCGGCTCGGCCCGGGCGCTGGAAGCGCTGCTGCCTCAGCCGCGCAGCGACGCCGAGCTGCGTGCGCTGAGCGATGACCGCTACCTGTCGTTGATCAGCCTGCGTATCTTCCGCGCCGGCCTCAAGCACAGCCTGGTGGACGCCAAGTGGCCGGCGTTCGAGGAAGTGTTCTTCGGCTTCGATCCGGAGAAGGTGGTGCTGATGGGCGGTGAACGCCTGGAGAACCTGATGCAGGACGCGCGGCTGATCCGTCACCTGGGCAAGCTGAAAAGCGTGCCGCGCAATGCCCAGTTCATCCTCGACGTGCGCCGCGAGAAAGGCAGTTTCGGCGCCCTGATCGCCGACTGGCCGGTGACCGATATCGTCGGTCTGTGGAAGTACCTGGCCAAGCACGGCAGTCAGCTCGGCGGCATGTCGGCGCCGCGCTTTCTGCGCATGGTCGGCAAGGATACCTTCATCCCCAGCGACGACATGGTCGCGGCGCTCAAGGCCCAGGGCATTGTCGACAAGGCGCCGACCAGCCAGAAGGAGCTGGCCGCGGTGCAGGCCGCCTTCAACCAGTGGCACGCCGAGAGCGGCCGGCCGCTGTGCCAGCTGTCGGTGATGCTGGCGCATACGGTCAATCATTGAGGCACCTGCGGGAGGCGTTTTAGCGGCGACTATCTGGCGCGGCTAAAGCCCCTCCCACGGGGCATGCGAACCTGTAGCCCGGATGCAATCCGGGGGCGGCTGGCGCAAGGGTTTCCGGATTTCATCCGGGCTACGGGAGCAGACCTTCGCGGCGCCTGGCCTCGCGAAACTCCCCCGGCGTCTGCCCGGTCCAGCCCTTGAAGCTGCGGTGGAACGAGCGTGATTCGGTGAAGCCCAGGTAGCAGGCGATATCCTGGATCGCCAGGTCGCTGCGCAGCAGGTAGTGCTCGGCCAGCTCCTGGCGCAGCTCGTCGAGGATCTGCTGGTAGCTGGTGCCGGCCTGCTGCAGGTGACGCTGCAGGGTACGCACGGTCATGTCGAACTTCTCCGCCACCCGTTCCTTGCGCGGCAGGCCGTCCTTGAGCAGCAGGCGCAGGGCGTTCTTCACCCGCCGCGGCAGCGGCTCGTCGTCGTCCAGCCCGGCCATCAGCGCCAGGGCGTGTTCCTCCAGGGTGCGCAGCAGGTTGGCATCGGCCTGGCGCAGCGGCACGGCCAGGTAGTCCAGCGGCACCAGCAGGGCGTTGCAGGGTTGTTCGAACAATACCGGGCAGCCGAACAGGCTCTGGTACTCGCCGAGTTCGGTGCCGGCCGGTTGCGCATGTTCGAACCAGACCTCGCGCGGCGAATGCTCGGAGTCGGCGATCCAGCGCGCGTACAGCAGCCAGGAGGCGAGCACGTTCTCCACCATATGCCGGCGCACCTGCGGCGCCTGGTGGCGGCAGCTCCAGATCAGCCGCACATGGTCGGCGGCCATTTCCAGGCGGCTGGTGCCCATGTCGCCGACCAGTTTCTCGTAGGGCACGATGCGGCCCATGGCCTCGCCGAGGGTGGCGCAGTTCATGGCGATATAGCCGAGCACGCTCCAGGAACCGGGCTGGACGAAACGCGCCGAATGCAGGCCGAACAGCGGGTCGCCGGAGACCTCCAGCAGATGCGCCAGCAGGCGTTCGTGCACCTCGCTGGGAATCCGCTTGCCGTTGTCGGCCAGATCCTGCGCCTGGACACCGGCGGCCGCCAGGGCGCGGTCGACATCCAGACCGAGCTGTTCGGCCTGGCGCAGGTACTTGAGCAGGGCGGGAACCGAGGTGTAGCCGAGGTTTTCCATGGTTTCTTCTTGTTCTGGGGGAAGCGGGCGCGGCGCCTGGCTTGATTGGCGACAGGCCCTGGCCCGATCCGACAGTGACGGCCGGCGGCGGCTGGCTAGTATAGGCAGCCATAAGTGCCGATCGGAATGGGGGATGCGATGCGACGTTGGAACGGTTGGGGTGACGAAGCCACCGAGGTGGAATTGCCGGCCCATGGCGAGGCCTTTCTCGCCGAGCTGATCGGCCCCGGTCAGCGTCTGGCCGACGCCAGCCTGCAGGAGGTGTTGGCCCGCGTGCCGGCCTCGCGCCTGGCCCCGCACCCGCTGATCAGCCAGGATGCCGAGGTGCGCGTGCGCCATGCCCGCGGCCAGAGCCTGCCGGACTGGCTGGCCATGCGCTCCGGCGAGTTCGGCCTGTTCCCCGATGGCGTCGCCTGCCCGGAAAGCGCCGCGCAGATCCGCGAGCTGCTGGCCTGGGCGCAGCAGCATGACGTCACCCTGATCCCCTATGGCGGCGGCACCTCGGTGGCCGGGCATATCAACCCGCAGGCCGGTGGGCGGCCGGTGCTGACCCTGTCGCTGGAGCGCATGACGCGCCTGCTGGAGATCGACGAGGACAGCCTGGTCGCCACCTTCGGCCCCGGCGCCAACGGCCCGCAGGTGGAGAGCCAGCTGCGCGCGCGCGGCTACACCTTGGGCCACTTCCCGCAGTCCTGGGAGCTGTCGACCCTCGGCGGCTGGGTCGCCAGCCGCTCCAGCGGTCAGCAGTCGCTGCGCTACGGGCGTATCGAGCAGCTGTTCGCCGGCGGCAAGCTGGAGACCTTCGCCGGCACATTGGAGATTCCCACCTTCCCGGCGTCGGCGGCGGGCCCCGACCTGCGCGAGCTGGTGCTGGGCTCGGAAGGGCGCTTCGGGGTGATCTCCGAGGTGCGCGTGCGCATCAGCCGCCTGGCCGAGCAGGAGCGCTTCTACGCCGTGTTCCTGCCCGACTGGCAGCAGGCGCTGAGCGCCATCCGCAGCCTGGCCCAGGCGCGCGTGCCGCTGTCCATGCTGCGCTTGTCCAACGCCATCGAAACCCGCACCCAGCTGGCCCTGGCCGGCCACCCGCGGCAGATCGCCTGGCTGGAAAAGTACCTGGCGCTGCGCGGTGCGCGCGACGGCAAATGCATGCTGACCTTCGGTCTCACCGGCAACCGCCTGCAGAACGCCGCCTCGCTGAAGCAGGCGCGGCGCCTGCTGAAAGGCTTCGGCGGGGTGTTCACCGGTACCCTGCTGGGCAAGAAATGGGAGCACAACCGCTTCCGCTTCCCCTATCTGCGCCACGGCCTGTGGGAGCGTGGCTACCTGGTGGACACCCTGGAAACCGCCACCGACTGGTCGAACGTCGACAAGCTGCTGAACCAGGTGGAAGCCAGCCTGCGCGACGAACTGGCCGGCGAGGGCGAGCGGGTGCACGTGTTCACCCACCTGTCGCACGTCTACGGCGAAGGATCGAGCATCTACACCAGCTACGTGTTCCGCCCCGGCGCCGATTACGCCGAGGCCATGGCGCGCTGGCAGCGCCTGAAGGCGGCGGCCAGCCGCACCATCGCCGCGAACCGCGGCACCATCAGCCATCAGCATGGCGTCGGTCGCGACCACGCGCCCTACCTGGCGGCGGAGAAGGGCGAGCTGGGCATGGCCACGCTGCGCAGCCTGGCCACGCATTTCGACCCGGAGCAGCGCCTGGCTCCCGGCGTGCTGCTGCAGGATTGAACATGCAGCAGTGGAACGCCGCCTGGCGCGAGCGCGCCCTGCCCGAGCTGGCCGCGCGTGACTGGGACTTGCTGGTGATCGGCGGCGGCATCTGCGGCGCCGGCATCCTCCGTGAGGCGGCGCGGCGCGGCTGGCGCTGCCTGTTGCTCGAGCAGCGCGACTTCGCCTGGGGCACCTCCAGCCGCTCGTCGAAGATGGTCCATGGCGGCCTGCGCTACGTCGCCAAGGGCCAGCTGGGGCTGACCCGCGACTCGGTGCGCGAACGCCAACGCCTGCTCGGCGAGGCGCCGGGGCTGGTCGAGCCGCTGAGCTTCGTCATGCCGCACTACCGCGGCGGTTTTCCCGGGCCCAAGGTCTTCGGTGGCCTGCTCAGCCTGTACGACGCCCTGGCCGGCAAGCGCAATCATCTGTTCTACCCGCTGCAGCAGCTGCGCTACCTGGCGCCGGGCATCCGCGAGGACGGCCTGCTCGGCGGCACGCGCTTCTTCGATGCGGTGACCGACGACGCGCGCCTGGTGCAGCGCGTGCTGGGCGAGGCGCGTGGCGAAGGCGGCGAGGCACTCAATGGCATGCGCGTGGTCGAGCTGCTGCGCGAGGCGGGCCAGGTGGTCGGTGTGCTCGCCGAGGATATCGAGACGGGCAACCGCTACCGCCTGCGCAGCCGCGCCGTGGCCCAGGCCACCGGTGCCTGGGCCGACCGCCTGCGCCAGCCGGGCAATGGCCGCATCCGTCCGCTGCGCGGCAGCCATCTGCTGCTGCCGAGCTGGCGCCTGCCGGTGGCACATGCCTTCAGCTTTATGCACGCGGCCGATGGCCGGCCGGTGTTCGTCTTCCCCTGGGAGGGCGCGACGGTGATCGGCACCACCGATCTGGATCATGCCGGCGACCTGGATGCCGAGGCCGCCATCAGCATGGAGGAGGTCGACTACCTGCTGGCCGCCTGCGCCCAGCAGTTCCCGAGCGCCGAGGTGACGCGCGGCGATGTGCTGTCGACCTGGGCCGGCGTGCGCCCGGTGGTGGGCGATGGCAGCGCCGGGCTCAAGCCCTCCGACGAGAAGCGCGAGCATGCGCTGTGGATCGAGCCGGGCAGCGTGACCCTGGCCGGCGGCAAGCTGACCACCTTTCGCCTGCTGGCGCTGGAGGTGCTGCGCGCCTGTGCGGCCTTCGTCGGCAAACCGGTGGAGGATCGCGGCACGGCGGTGTTTCGTCCGTTGTCGATCCCGCCCATGCCCGGCCTGAGCCCGGCGCAGCAGCGCCGCCTGGCCGGTCGCCATGGTCGCCAGCTGGGCGAGGTGCTGCGCCTGATCGACGAGATCGGCGGCGACCGCGTCGGCGCCACCGACACCCTCTGGGCCGAACTGGCCTGGGCCGCCGAGGGCGAGCTGGTGCTGCACCTGGACGACCTGCTGTTGCGCCGTACCCGCCTGGGCCTGCTGCTGGCGGGCGGTGGGCGCGCCGAACTGCCGCGTATCCGCACGCTGTGCCAGCCGCGCCTGGGCTGGAACGATGCGCGCTGGCAGCAGGAAGAGACGGACTACCTGGCGCTGTGGCGGCGCTGCTATAGCCTGCCATGACCCGGATCACCGCCGGCCCGCAGGGTGTCGCGGGGCCGCCTAGGCCATGCGCACCGAACATTCCCCGATATACAGGTCCATGTGCGCAACCACAGGTATAACGAGAAGGATCACACCTTGAGCGAACCAAGCTACCTGCTGAGCATCGACAACGGCACCCAGAGCGTGCGTGTGTTGCTGTTCGATACCCAGGGCAACCTGCTGGCCAAGGGTAAGGTGGAGCTCGATCCCTATTTCTCCAGCCAGCCGGGCTGGGCCGAGCAGGACCCGGAATACTACTGGGCCAGCCTCGGCGAGGCCTGCCGGCTGCTGTGGCAGCAGGTGGATATCGACCGCGGTCTGATCCGCGGCGTCGCCGTCACCACCCAGCGCGGCAGCATCATCCATGTCGATGAGCAGGGCGCACCGCTGCGCCCGGCGATACTCTGGCTCGACCAGCGCCGCGCCGAGGTGCAGGGGCGGATCAAGGGTCCCTGGGGCTGGCTGTTCAAGCTGGCGCGCGCCGAGGAGGCGGTGGATCACTTCCGCGCCCAGGCCGAGGTCAACTGGGTCGCCCAGCACCAGCCGGACATCGCGGATCGCACGCACAAGGTGCTGCTGCTGTCCGGGTTTCTCACCCAGCGCCTGTGCGGCCGCTTCGTCGATTCCACCAGCAGCTGCGTGGCCTACTTGCCGTTCGACTACAAGCGCCTGCGCTGGGCCGCGCCGGGCGACTGGAAATGGCAGGCGCTGGCCGTGCGCCGCGAGCAACTGCCGGAGCTGGTCAAGCCGGGCGAGCGCCTGGGCAGTATCAGCGCCTCCGCCAGCCTGCATACCGGCATTCCCGAGGGCCTGCCGCTGATCGCCGCCGGCGCCGACAAGGCCTGCGAAGTGCTGGGATCCGGCGCGCTGGACGCCGGCACCGCCTGCCTGTCCTACGGCACCACGGCGACCATCAACACCACGCGCCGCCGTTACCTGGAAACCATCCCGCTGATCCCGCCGTACCCGGCGGCGCTGCCGGATCACTTCAACACCGAGGTGATGATCTACCGCGGCTTCTGGATGGTCAGCTGGTTCAAGCGCGAGTTCGGCCTGCGCGAGATGCAGCGCGCCGAGGCCCTCGGCGTGCCGCCCGAGGCGCTGTTCGACGAGCTGGTCAACGCCGTGCCGCCCGGCTCCATGGGCCTGATGCTGCAACCCTACTGGACGCCGGGCATCCGCGAGCCGGGGCTGGAGGCCAAGGGCTCGATCATCGGCTTTGGCGACGTGCACACCCGCGCGCACCTGTACCGGGCGATTCTGGAAGGATTGGCCTACGCCCTGCGCCAGGGCAAGGAGCGCATCGAGAAACGCGCCGGCACCCGCATCGAGCGCCTGCGCGTGTCCGGCGGCGGTTCGCAGAGCGATGCGGCGATGCAGCTGACCGCCGATATCTTCGGCCTGCCGGCCGAGCGCCCGCACCTGTACGAGACCAGCGGCCTGGGCGCGGCGATCAATTGCGCGGTGGGCCTGGGCCTGCACCCGGATTACCCGAGCGCCATCGCCGCCATGACCCGCGTTGGCCAGGTGTTCCAGCCCAACCCGGCCGCGCAGCACACCTACGACCAGCTCTACGGGCAGGTCTACCAGCGCATGTACCGTCAGCTCAAGCCGCTGTACCAGCGCATTCGCAAGATCACCGGCTATCCGGCGTGAGCTTGCGGAAGGTGTCGTAGCAGCCCGCTTGCTAGCGATGCCGTTAATAGATGATCGCCAGCAAGCTGGCTCCTACAAAAAAGATCGCCCACCTAAGCGGAGGGCGATTGGTTTGGCATCAGGCGACATCCACCAGCACGATTTCGCTGTCTTCCTGGGCCTCGACGCGGATCAGCGTTTCATCGGCGATGGCCACGCCGTCACGTGCCTGGGCCGCCACGCCGTTGACCCTGAAGGCGCCGCTGGCGCCCACCAGATAGGCCTTGCGACCCGGCTGCAGGCTGTACTCGGCGCTTTCTCCGGCCTTGATCGTGGCCGCCACCAGGCGCGCATCGGTACGGATGCGCAGGGCGTCGGCATCTTCCTCGTAGCCGCTGGCCAGGGTGACGAAGGCTCCAGAGCGGTCGCCTTTGGGGAACGGCTTGGCCCCCCAGGACGGCGGCAGCCCGGCCTGGTTCGGCTGGATCCAGATCTGGAAGATCTTGGTGGTCTCGTCCTCCAGGTTGTACTCGCTGTGGGCGATGCCGGTGCCGGCGCTCATCACCTGCACGTCGCCGGCCTCGGTACGGCCCTGGTTGCCCAGGTTGTCCTGATGGGTGATCGCACCCTGGCGCACGTAGGTGATGATCTCCATGTCGCGGTGCGGGTGCGGCGGGAAGCCCGACTGCGGGGCGATCTCGTCGTCGTTCCACACCCGCAGGCGGCCCCAGTTCATCCGTGCGGGGTCGTGGTACTCGGCGAAGGAGAAGTGGTGACGGGCATTCAGCCAGCCGTGCTGGGCGGCGCCGAGCTGTGCAAAGGGGCGTACTTCGATCATGGCAAATCCTCCGGTAGTGCCCGGGCCTAGTCCCGTGCAACGTCGATGGCGACATGATCTATTTGAATTGATCGATTTAAAAGCGCAAATACTGCGGTATAGATATCTATTTATTAGATGTTTTTGTCGGGCAAGCAGCCAGTAGGCTGTTGCCGATCCCTTTCAAGGAGGACTGCGATGCGCGAGCGCAAGGCCTGGTTGATCCTGCATGGCAAGCAGGCGTTGAACGAGGAGGTGAGGGCGGCGGTGGCCGATCTGCGCGAGCAGGGCTGGGACCTGGCGGTGCGCCTGACCTGGGAGGGCGGCGATGGCGAGCGCCTGGTCGCCGAGGGGCTGGCGGCCGGCTATCCGACTCTGATCG
>NZ_AVOF01000126.1:0-8118 GCF_000465935.2 Pseudomonas sp. EGD-AK9 | reverse complement strand
ATCTCCTGCGGGGTGCCGAACTGCTGGATGATGCCGTCCTTCATCACCGCCACCTTGTCGCCCAGGGTCATGGCCTCGATCTGGTCGTGGGTGACGTACACCGTGGTGGTCTTCAGGCGCTGGTGCATCAGCTTGATCTCGGTGCGCATCTCCACCCGCAGCTTGGCGTCGAGGTTCGACAGCGGTTCGTCGAACAGGTAGATCTTCGGCCGCCGCGCCAGCGCCCGGCCCATGGCCACGCGCTGCTGCTGGCCGCCGGACAGCTGGCCGGGCTTGCGCGCCAGCAGGTGCTCGATCTGCAGCAGCTTGGCCACACGCGCCACCTCGGCGTCGATCTCGGCCGGCGGCAGCTTGCGCATCTTCAGGCCGAAGGCGATGTTGTCCTTCACCGTCATGGTCGGGTACAGCGCGTAGGACTGGAACACCATGGCGATGTCGCGATCCTTCGGACTCATGCCGCTGATGTCGGCGCCGTCGACCAGGATCGCCCCGCCGCTGATCTCCTCCAGGCCGGCGATGCAGTTCATCAGGGTGGATTTGCCGCAGCCGGAGGGGCCGACCAGGATCAGGAACTCGCCGGAGTCGATGGCCAGTTCGATGTTCTTCAGGGTGTCCGCCAGGCCGCTGCCGTAGGATTTGTTGACGTTGCGCAGTTCGAGGGTAGCCATGGTTATTACCTCAACCTTTGACGGCGCCGGCCGTCAGGCCGCGCAGGAAGTACTTACCGGCCAGGATGTAGACCAGCAGGGTGGGCAGCCCGGCGATCATCGCCGCGGCCATGTCGACGTTGTATTCCTTGGCCCCGGTGCTGGTGTTGACCAGGTTGTTCAGGGCGACGGTGATCGGCTGGGTGTCGCCGCTGGCGAACACCACGCCGAACAGGAAGTCGTTCCAGATCTGGGTGAACTGCCAGATCAGGCAGACCATGATGATCGGCACCGACATCGGCAGCAGGATGCGTCCGAAGATGGTGAAGAACCCCGCGCCGTCGAGGCGCGCGGCGCGCACCAGCGCCTCGGGAATGCTCACGTAGAAGTTGCGGAAGAACAGCGTGGTGAAGGCCAGACCATAGACCACGTGCACCAGCACCAGGCCTTCGGTGGTGTTGGCCAGGCCGAGCTGGCCGAGGGTGAAGGAGGCCGGCAGCAGGATCACCTGGAACGGCAGGAAGCAGCCGAACAGCAGCAGACCGAAGAACAGCTGCGAGCCGCGAAAGCGCCACATGGCCAGCACGTAGCCGTTCAGCGCGCCGAGCAGGGTGGAGATCAGCACCGCCGGAATGGTGATCTTCACCGAATTCCAGAAGTAGCCGCCGACGCCGTCCCAGGCCTTGACCCAACCGATCACGGTGAACACGTCCGGGATCGACAGCAGGTTGCCGCTGCGGATGTCGTCGGGAGTCTTGAAGCTGGTCAGCAGCATCACCACCAGCGGAATCAGGTAGACCGCACAGGCGGCCAGCAGGGTGGCGTAGATAGCCATACGGCTCAGGCTGATGGCGGGCTTAGTCATGGCGTTTGCCTCGCAGTTCCGAATACAGGTAGGGCACCAGGATCGCCAGCACCGCACCGAGCATCAGCATCGCGCTGGCGGCGCCGAGGCCCATCTGGCCGCGGGTAAAGGTGTGGGCGTACATAAACATGGCCGGCAGATCCGAGGCGTAGCCGGGGCCGCCGGCGGTCATCGAGGCCACCAGGTCGAAGCTCTTGATCGCGATATGGGCGAGGATCATCAGCGAGCTGAAGAACACCGGGCCCAGGCTCGGCAGCACGATGCGCAGGTAGATATTCGGCAGGCTGGCGCCATCGACCTGGGCGGCGCGGATGATCGACTGATCGACCCCGCGCAGCCCCGCCAGGAACAGCGCCATAACGAAGCCCGAGCTCTGCCAGACGGCGGCGATCACCAGGCAGTAGACGACCCGCTCCGGGTCCACCAGCCAGTCGAAACGAAAGCCTTCCCAGCCCCAGTCGCGCAGCATCTTGTCGATGCCCAGGCCCGGGTTGAGCAGCCATTTCCAGGCGGTGCCGGTGACTATCATCGACAGCGCCATGGGGTAGAGAAAGATGGTGCGGATAAAGCCTTCGCGGCGGATGCGCTGGTCCAGCAGCACCGCCAGCAGCACGCCGAGTACCAGGCTGATGCCGATAAACAGGCCGCCGAACAGCAGCAGGTTCTGGCTCGCCACCCACCAGCGGTCGTTGTCCCACAGCCGCGCGTACTGCTGCAGCCCGACGAAGTTGTAGCTGGGCATGAAGCGCGAGTTGGTGAACGACAGCAGGAAGGTCCAGCCGATGTAGCCGTAGAAGCCCACCAGCACTATGACCATGCTCGGCGCCAGCACCAGCTTGGGCAACCAGCGCTGCAGGGCGTCCAGCGGTGAGGCTTTGGCGAAGACTGCGTTTGAACTCATGAGTCACTCCGTTGTTGCAGGTTGCGCGGTCGACCCCATTGCCCCTGAAAGAGGGAAACGCGGCGCGGCCGATCCCGTGGCGCGTGCCTGAGGGCATGCGCCTGGGATCACAGGCTTGAAACCGGCGGGTTACACCCGCCCTGGGGGAAGGGCCGCCCAGGCGGCCCGAGCGCTCACTGCACCGCCTGGATCGCCGCCGCCAGTTGCTGGGCGGCGCGCTTGGGGTCGGCCTTGGGGTCGTTGAAGAAGTTGGTCACCACATCGAACACCGCGCCCTGCACGTAGCTGGAAGCGGCCATGCCGTGGGCCAGGCTCGGCTGCAGACCGCCACCGGCGGCGGCCTCCTTGAAATCGGCCATGGACTTCTGCGCGCAGGCGTCGAAGCTGCTCATGTCCTGATCCATGCGCACCGGGATCGAGCCCTTGTTCTGGTTGAAGAACTCCTGGAACTCGGTGCCCATCACCGTGCGCGCCAGGTCTTCCTGGGCCTTGCGGTTGTCGGCGTCGCTCAGCTTGAACATGGCCAGCGAGTCGATATTGAAGGCGAAGCTGCCCTGGGTTCCGGGGAAGGCCAGGCACTGGTAGTCCTTGCCGGCGACCTTGCCGGCGGCGGTCCACTCGCTCTTGGCCCAGTCGCCCATGATCTGCATGCCGGCCTTGCCGTCGATCACCAGGCCGGTGGCGCTGTTCCAGTCGCGCCCGGCGGCGTCGGCGTCGATATAGCCGCGCAGCTTCTGCAGGGCGGCGAACACCTCGACCATCTTGGCCCCGGTCAGGGTGGCGCGGTCCTGCTCGACGAAGGCCCGGCGAAAGCCCTCGGCGCCGAGAATGCTGAAGGCCAGGCCCTCGAACACGGTGCCGTCCTGCCAGGGCTGGCCGCCATGGGCGATGGCGATGAAGCCGGCCGCCTTGAGCTGGTCGGCGGCGGCGAAGAATTCGTCGAGGGTGGTCGGCGGCGTGGCGCCGGCCTTGGCGAACACCTCTGGGTTGATCCACAGCCAGTTGACCCGGTGCACGTTGACCGGCACCGCCACGTAGTCGCCCTGGTACTTCATCACCTCGACCACCTGCGGCGGCAGCAGCTGGTCCCAGTTCTGCTCGGCGGCGACGCCGTTGAGATCGGCGAGCAGGCCCAGCTCGCCCCACTCCTGGATGTCCGGGCCCTTGATCTGTGCGGCGGCGGGCGGGTTGCCGGACACCGCGCGGGTCTTCAGCACGGTCATGGCCGCTTCGCCACCGCCACCGGCGACGGCGAAGTCCTTCCAGCTGTGGCCCTGGGCTTCGACCAGTTTCTGCAGGGTATCGGCGGCGCGCTTTTCGCCGCCGGAGGTCCACCAGTGCAGCACTTCGACTTCGCCGGCAGAGGCGGACAGGGGCAACAGGGCAGCGAGGGAAAGGGCGGTGGTCAGGCGAGAGATCGCTTTCATGGGAAGAGACACCTTGTTGTTGTTATTCGCGGGCAAGTCGTGGTGCTTGCGCTGGAATCGAGTCTAACCACGGCCTTGGCCACGGCGGGTAACGAAGGGATGAAGAAAGGTCACCGAATGGTTACATAAGCGGGCCGCCCCGCGGGCTGGTAGGCTTGTCGGCTTTGCACCACTGCCGGGGAGCACTTCCATGCATGCACTGATCGCCCTCAGCCGCTTTATCGGCAACAGTTTCGCCCTCTGGGTGCTGCTGTTCGCCGTGCTGGCGTTCTTCCAGCCGAGCTGGTTCCTGCCGGTGACGGCGTGGATAGTACCGCTGCTCGGGCTGATCATGTTCGGCATGGGCCTGACCCTCAAGGGCGCGGACTTCAGGGAAGTGGCGCGGCGCCCGCTGGCGGTACTGCTCGGCGTACTGGCGCAGTTCAGCATCATGCCGACGGTGGCCTGGGTGCTGTGCCAGACCTTCGGCCTGCCGGCGGAAATCGCCGTCGGGGTGATCCTGGTCGGCTGCTGCCCCGGCGGCACCGCCTCCAACGTCATCACCTGGTTCGCCCGCGGCGACCTGGCGCTGTCGGTGTCGATCACCGCGGTGACCACCCTGCTCGCCCCGCTCGTCACCCCAGCGCTAATCTGGCTGCTGGCCTCGGAATGGCTGCCGGTGTCGTTCGGCGCCATGTTCGTCTCGATTCTCAAGATGGTGCTGCTGCCCATCGTCCTCGGCCTGATCGCCCAGCGCCTGCTCGGCGAGCGGGTGAAGACCGCGGTGGAGGTGCTGCCGCTGATCTCGGTGGTGTGCATCGTCGCCATAGTCGCCGCGGTGGTGGCCGCCAGCCAGGGCAAGATCGCCGAATCCGGCCTGCTGATCATGGCGGTGGTGATGCTGCACAACGGCATCGGCCTGGGGCTCGGCTACCTGGCCGGGCGCCTGTTCGGCATGCCGCTGGCGCAGCGCAAGACCCTGTCGATCGAGGTCGGCATGCAGAACTCCGGCCTCGGCGCGGCGCTGGCCAGCGCCCACTTCAGCCCGCTGGCGGCGGTGCCCAGCGCGCTGTTCAGCGTCTGGCACAACCTGTCCGGCCCGCTACTGGCCACGCTTTATCGTCGGATGAGTCAGGATTCCGATAAAAGCGCCAGCTGAATCAAAAACTTCCGTTGATCCGGGGCAGCTTGCCCCGGCCTCGAAGATGTGCAGAATACTGCACGACGCGAGGACGACCTCCGCATTGCCGCAACGGCGATGAACCATCCCGGGGACGGCCCCTTCAGTCCCCACTGGAGGTCATCATGTCCTGGATCATTCTGCTGCTCGCCGGCCTTTTCGAAGTCGGCTGGGCCGTCGGCCTGAAATACACCGACGGCTTCACCCGTCCCCTGCCCAGCCTGCTCACCGTCGCCGCCATCGTCATCAGCCTCGGCCTGCTCGGCCTGGCCATGAAGGAATTGCCGCTGGGCACCGCCTACGCCATCTGGACCGGCGTCGGCGCAGTGGGCACGGTGATCGCCGGCATCGTCCTGTTCGGCGAATCGATGGCGCTGCTGCGCCTGGCCAGCGTGGCGCTGATTCTCTGCGGCCTGGTCGGGCTCAAGTTGAGCCATTGAGGACGCCCGCTCCGTGGGAGGCGCTTTAGCGGCGAATCGCGGCTACGACTGCATGGATGCAGGAGGTAGCGCCGCGCCCGTTCCCTACGGGCTGCGGCATTCACCACATCCCTGTGGATTGCGAAGCAGGATGCCCGAGCCGAAAGCCCCTCCCACACGAGCGTTCGCTACCGCCAATCGCCACGCAACTCCGCCACCTGTGCCTGCAACGCCTCGCGCCGCGCCAGCTCCGGCGCCAGCGGCGCGCCGGCCACCAGGCACACCCGCGACCACAGGCGCTTGAACAGGCCCTTGCGTGGGTCGCGGCTGAAGAAGCTGCCCCACAGCCCGCGCAGCGCCATGGGAATCACCGGCACCGGGTTCTCCTCGAGGATGCGCTCGATGCCGGCCTTGAACTCGTTGAGTTCGCCGTCGCCGGTCAGCTTGCCCTCGGGGAAGATGCACACCAGTTCGCCGTTGCGCAGGTACTCGGCGATCTTCTTGAACGCCGCGTCGTAGATCAGCAGGTCCTCGTTGCGCCCGGCGATCGGCACGGTGCCGGCGGTGCGGAAGATGAAGTTGAGCAGCGGCAGGTCGTAGATCTTGTAGTACATGACGAAGCGCACCGGCCGCCGCACCGCGCCGCCGATCAGCAGCGCATCGACGAAGGACACGTGGTTGCACACCAGCACCGCCGGGCCTTCGTCGGGGATGGCGTCGAGCCCCTTGTGCTCGACCCGGTACATCGAATGGCCCAGCAGCCAGATGAGGAAGCGCATGCTGAACTCGGGGACGATCTTGAAGATGTAGCTGTTGACCGCCACGTTCATCAGCGACACCACCAGAAACAGCTGCGGAATCGACAGCCCGGCGACGCTGAGAAAAAGGATCGCGACTATGGCCGAGGCCACCATGAACAGCGCGTTGAGGATGTTGTTGGCGGCGATCACCCGTGCCCGCTCGTGCTCGGCGGTGCGCGACTGGATCAGCGCGTACAGCGGCACGATATAGAAGCCGCCGAACAGGCCGATACCGAGAATGCAGCCGAGAATCCACCAGGCCTGGCCATGGCCCAGCAGCGCCAGCCAGTCGTGCGGCGCGGCGCCCTGGGGAAAACCGCCGGAGAACCACCACAGCAGCATGCCGAACAGGGTCAGGCCGATGGAGCCGAACGGCACCAGGCCAATCTCCACCTTGTGCCCGCTCATGCGCTCGCAGAGCATCGAGCCCAGGCCGATGCCGAGCGAGAACACGGTGAGGATCAGCGTCACCACGCTCTCGTCGCCGTGCAGCCACTGCTTGGCGTAGGCCGGAATCTGCGTCAGGTAGATGGCGCCGAGGAACCAGAACCAGGAGTTGCCCACCAGCGAGCGCGACACCGCCGGACGCTGGCCGAGGCCGAGTTTCATGATCAGCCAGGACTGGCGCAGGATGTTCCAGTCCAGCGGCAGCGTCGGCATCGCCGCCGCCGCACGCGGGATGCCGAGGCTGGCCAGGTAGCCGAGCAGCGCCACGCCGACCACCGAACCGGCGACTATGGCCGCGTAGCTGCTGCTGGCCATCATCACCCCGGCGCCGATGGTGCCGGCGAGAATGGCCAGGAAGGTGCCCATCTCCACCAGGGCGTTGCCGCCCACCAGCTCCTCCTCCTTCAGGTGCTGCGGCAGGATCGAATACTTCACCGGGCCGAACAGCGCCGACTGGGTGCCCATGGCGAACAGCACGGCGAGCATCAAGGGCAGGCTGTCGAGCAGCACCCCGGCGGCGCCGGCGAGCATGATGAACACCTCGGCCAGCTTGATCTTGCGGATCAGGGCGTCCTTGGCGAACTTCTCGCCGAACTGGCCGCCGAGGGCGGAGAACAGGAAGAACGGCAGGATGAACAGCAGCGCGCAGAGGTTGACCAGCAGATCGCGGTCGGCGCCGGTGTTGAGCTTGAACAGGATGGCGAGAATCAGCGACTGCTTGAAGATGTTGTCGTTGAAGGCGCCAAGCAGCTGGGTCAGGAAGAACGGCAAGAAGCGCTTCTTGCCGAGCAGGGCGAATTGCGATTGTTGGGTCATCGTCCATGGTCCTCGCGGGGCCGGATTGCCCGCACAGGCATTTGACTGCAATTGCCCCGGCGAAAGCCACAGGGCAAATGCGATGGCGATAACCACCCCGCGCCATGAGGTGGAGGCCGTAGGGTGGATGTCGCTTTTTACATCCACCAGAGCGGTGGATCGGTGAAGCGTGATCCACCCTACGCAGCGCGCAAAAAAAACGGCAGCCCAATCGGGCTACCGTTCTCGAACTCGGAGAAAACGTCAGTGCCAGGCACTGACTACAACCTCACCTGCACTCCCTGGGGAATGCCTGGCCAGTCTGACAAAAGCCCCGGGCAGCGTCCGTTTAGCTTTGTTACCTGCCTGCAAAGAAATGTAAACGGCGGATGACTGGGCGGTCCGCGCCGCGGCACAATCGCGCCATGAACGCCTACCACCCCGCCTGCTGCAGCCCCCTCGACGACCACGACCCGCTGCCCCGCCCGCTGCCCGGCACGCAGCTGATCAGCACCCGCTTCGACCCGGCGCGACTGGCCGCGGACGACTTCGTCCGCTGCGATATCGCCCCGGTGCGCGGCGTGGCCAAGCGCCAGAGCGAATACCTGGCCGGCCGCCTGTGCGCCCGCGAGGCGCTGCGACGCCTGACCGGCGTGGC
>NZ_AVOF01000125.1:0-8138 GCF_000465935.2 Pseudomonas sp. EGD-AK9 | reverse complement strand
CATCGGCATTGCTCGGGTCTTCCACCCAGCTCAGCCCATGGGCCTCGGCATAGGCCAGCAACTCGGTACGCGGAACGTCCAGCAGCGGCCGAACCAGAGTGCCGCGGCCCAGCGGTCGAGCTACAGGCATGGCCGCCAGACCGCGCACGCCGGCGCCGCGCAACAGGCGAAACAGCAAGGTCTCGGCCTGATCGTCGCGATGCTGGGCACCGAGCAGCACCTCGCCCTCGCCCAGACGCGCGGCGAAGGCGGCGTAGCGCGCCTGGCGCGCCGCTTGCTCCAGGCTGGCGCCCGGCGCAACCTGCACCGCAACGATTTCCAGGGGAATATCCAGCTGCGCGCAGCTGCGCGCGCAATGCTCGGGCCAGGCCTCGGCCGCCGGCTGCAGGCCGTGGTGGACATGGATGGCGGCCAGCGGCGGCAGCGCCTCGCGCCGGACGAGACCGGCCAGCAGGTGCAGCAGCACGCTGGAGTCGAGGCCGCCGGAGAAGGCGATACGCCAGGCCGGTGCCGTTCGCCAGGGCTGCAACGCGGCGCGCAGACGGATATCGAGAGCAGTCATCGGCCAAGCTTAAACAACAACGGGCCCGAAGGCCCGTTGAGATGCGCGCTGAACGAGCTCAGGCGATGCCGTAGCTCATCAGGCGATCGTAACGACGCTTGAGCAGGGCGTCGGTGTCGTACTTCTGCAGGCTGGCCAACTGCTTGGTCAGCTCCTGACGAATCGACTCGGAAGCCGCTGCCGGATCACGATGAGCGCCGCCCAGCGGCTCGGCGATCACCTGATCGACGATGCCCAGATCCTTCAGGCGCTCGGCGGTGATGCCCATGGCCTCGGCGGCGTCCGGCGCCTTCTCGGCGGTACGCCAGAGAATCGAGGCGCAGCCTTCCGGCGAGATCACCGAGTAGGTGGAGTACTGCAGCATGTTCAGCTGATCGCAGACGCCGATGGCCAGCGCGCCGCCGGAGCCGCCCTCGCCGATCACGGTGGCGATGATCGGGGTCTTCAGCCGCGCCATCACCCGCAGGTTCCAGGCGATGGCCTCGCTCTGCCCGCGTTCCTCGGCATCGATACCCGGGTAGGCACCGGGGGTGTCGATAAAGGTGAGGATCGGCATCTTGAAGCGCTCGGCCATTTCCATCAGGCGGCAGGCCTTGCGGTAGCCCTCGGGACGCGGCATGCCGAAGTTGCGGCGTACCTTCTCGCGCACTTCACGGCCCTTCTGATGACCGATGACCATCACCGGCTGCTCGCCGAGACGGGCCACGCCACCGACTATGGCGGCGTCGTCGGAGAAGTGACGGTCGCCGTGCAGCTCGTCGAACTCGGTGAAGATGTGCTGGATGTAGTCCAGGGTGTAGGGGCGGCGCGGATGGCGCGCCAGCTGAGCGATCTGCCAGCTGGAGAGGTTGCCGAAGATGCTTTCGGTCAGCGCGCTGCTCTTGTCCTGCAGGCGGGCAATCTCGTCGCCGATGTTCAGCGCGTTGTCGTTACCGACCAGGCGTAGCTCTTCGATCTTGGCTTGCAGGTCGGCGATCGGCTGTTCGAAATCGAGAAAATTCGGGTTCATAGTCATCCGTCTTGCGTCGACGGCCAAGTGGCCGGGGAGCTGTATCCATTAGGCGCCCTACCTTAAGGGATAGGGCGCAGCGGGTCGACACCCGCAGGTGCCAATGCCAACACAAAGGGAATTTTCCCCTCTCGCGTCAGCGGTAGTGCAAAAAGACGTTGTCGCGCCCGAACTGGTCACGCAATGCCTGAATCAATGTGTCGGCCGGGTCGATGCGCCAGGCGTCGCCAAACTGAAGCAAGGCGCGTGCCTCCTCGCCGCTGTAGTCCAGGGTCACCGGGCAGGCGCCCTTGTGCTTGCCGCACAGCTCGGCCAGCCAGCGCAGGCGGTCGCCTTTCAGCGCCTCGCCGGCGACCTTCAGGCGCAGGCTGTCGGCCAGGCCGGTGCGCGCCTCCTCCAGGCTCATCACGCGCTTGGCGCGCAGGCGCAGGCCGCCGGAGAAGTCGTCGTTGCTCACCTCGCCCTCGACCACCACCAGCGCATCGTTCTGCAGCAGCGCCTGGTTGCTGGCGAAGGCATCGGCGAACAGCGAGGCCTCGATCCGCCCGGAGCGGTCGTCGAGGGTGATAAAGCCCATCTTGTCGCCCTTCTTGTTCTTCATCACCCGCAGGTTGACGATCATCCCGGCGATGGTCTGGGTATCGCGCGCGGGCTTGAGCTCGACGATGCGCTGGCGGGCGAAACGGCGGATCTCGCCTTCGTATTCGTCGATGGGGTGGCCGGACAGGTAGATGCCCAGGGTGTCCTTCTCGCCTTTCAGGCGCTCCTTGATCGGCAGATCGCGGGCCTTGCGGTGGTTGGCGTAGACGTCCGCCTCGGGCTCGGCGAACAGGCCGCCGAACAGGTCCATATGGCCGCTCTCGGCGCTGCGCGCGGTCTGCTCGGCGGACTGCACGGCCTCTTCCATGGACGCCAGCAACACCGCGCGATTCTTGTCGACGCTGGCCTGGTAGGCCTTGAGCTCGTCCTGGTAGTAGGGCCCCAGGCGATCCAGCGCGCCGCTGCGGATCAGCGCTTCGAGGGTGCGCTTGTTGATGCGCTTGAGGTCGACGCGGTTGCAGAAGTCGAACAGGTCCTTGAATGGCCCACCCTCGGCGCGGCATTCGACGATGGCCTCCACCGGCCCCTCGCCCACGCCCTTGACCGCGCCGAGGCCGTAGACGATACGGCCGTCGTCGTTGACGGTGAACTTGAACTCGGAGACGTTCACGTCCGGCGGATCGATGCGCAACTTCATGTTGCGGCACTCTTCCACCAGGATCACCACCTTGTCGGTGTTGTGCATATCCGCCGACAGCACCGCGGCCATGAACGGCGCCGGGTAATGCGCCTTGAGCCAGGCAGTCTGGTAGGACACCAGGCCGTAGGCGGCGGAGTGCGACTTGTTGAAGCCGTAACCGGCGAATTTTTCCACCAGGTCGAAGATGTTGCCGGCCAGGTCGGCATCGATGCCGTTGTTGGCACAGCCCTCGATGAAGCCGCCGCGCTGCTTGGCCATCTCCTCGGGCTTCTTCTTGCCCATGGCGCGGCGCAGCATATCCGCACCACCCAGCGTATACCCCGCCATCACCTGGGCGATCTGCATCACCTGTTCTTGGTACAGGATGACGCCGTAGGTGGGCTTGAGCACCGGCTCCAGACCGGCGTACTGGTAATCCGGGTGCGGGTAGGACAGCTCGGCGCGGCCGTGCTTGCGGTTGATGAAGTCGTCCACCATGCCGGACTGCAGCGGGCCGGGGCGGAACAGCGCCACCAGGGCGATCATGTCCTCCAGGCAGTCGGGCTTGAGCTTCTTGATCAGCTCCTTCATGCCGCGCGATTCGAGCTGGAAGACCGCGGTGGTCTCCGCCTTCTGCAGCATGTCGTAGGTCTTCTTGTCATCCAGCGGGATGAAGTCGATGTTGACCAGCTCCTCGTCCGCGGCGCCGTCGCGCTTCTGGATGCGATGGATGGTTTCCATCGCCCATTTGATGATGGTCAGGGTACGCAGGCCGAGGAAGTCGAACTTGACCAGGCCGGCCTGCTCGACGTCGTCCTTGTCGAACTGGGTCACCAGGCCGCCGCCCTCCTCGTCACAGGCGATCGGCGAAAAGTCGGTGAGCTTGGTCGGTGCGATCACCACGCCGCCGGCGTGCTTGCCGGTGCCGCGCACCACGCCTTCGAGCTTGAGCGACATGTCCCAGATTTCCCGGGCGTCTTCGTCGTTCTTGAGGAAGTCGCGCAGCGGCTCCTCCATCTCGTAGGCCTTCTCCAGGGTCATGCCCACTTCGAAGGGAATCATCTTCGACAGGCGATCGGCCAGGCCGTAGGACTTGCCCTGGGCGCGCGCCACGTCGCGCACCACCGCCTTGGCCGCCATCGAGCCGAAGGTGATGATCTGGCTCACCGCGTTGCGCCCGTACTTGTCGGCCACGTAGTCGATCACCCGGTCGCGGCCGTCCATGCAGAAGTCGACGTCGAAGTCGGGCATGGATACCCGCTCGGGGTTGAGGAAGCGCTCGAACAGCAGGTCGTAGGCCAAGGGATCGAGGTCGGTGATCTTCAGCACGTAGGCCACCAGCGAACCGGCACCCGACCCCCGGCCCGGGCCGACCGGCACGCCGTTGCTCTTGGCCCACTGGATGAAGTCCATCACGATCAGGAAGTAACCGGGGAAGCCCATCTGGATTATGATATCCAGCTCGAAATTGAGGCGGTCGATATAGACCTGCTTCTTCGCCTGGTAATCCGGCGTGTCCTTGGGCAGCAGCACCTCCAGGCGCTCTTCCAGGCCCTCGAAGGAGGCATGCCGCAGGTAGTCGTCGATGCCCATGCCATTGGGCGTGGGGAAGTCGGGGAGGAAGTACTTGCCCAGCTGCACCTCGATGTTGCAGCGCTTGGCGATCTCCACGCTGTTCTCCAGCGCCTCGGGCAGGTCGGAGAACAGCTCGCACATCTCCGCCGGGGTTTTCAGGTACTGCTGGTCGGAATAGTTGCGCGGCCGGCGCGGGTCATCCAGGGAACGGCCCTCGCCGATGCACACGCGGGTCTCGTGGGCTTCGAAGTCGTCCTGCTTGATGAAGCGCACGTCGTTGGTCGCCACCAGCGGCGCCTCGACGCGGTCGGCCAGGGCCACCGCGGCGTGCAAGTACTCCTCGTCGCCGACCCGGCTGGTGCGCTGCACCTCCAGGTAGAAGCGCTCGGGGAACACCGCCATCCACTCGCGCAGGCGCGCTTCGGCGGCGGCCTCGTCGCCGGCCAGCAGGGCCTGGCCCACTTCGCCCTCGCGCGCACCGGACAGGGCGATCAGGCCCTCGGCGGCCTCCTTGACCCAGTCGCGCTGGATGATCACCAGGTCGTTGCTCTGCCCTTCGGCCCAGCCGCGCGAGACCAGCTCGGTGAGGTTGCGATAGCCCTTGGCGTTCATCGCCAGCAGGGTCAGGCGCGACAGCGGGCCGTCCTCGTCGGCGCTGGCCAGCCAGATATCCGCGCCGCAGATCGGCTTGATGCCGGCGCCCATGGCGGTCTTGTAGAACTTCACCAACGCGCACATGTTGCTCATGTCGGTGACCGCCACCGCCGGCATGCCGGCCCCGGCCACCGCCTTGATCAGCGGTTTGACCCGCACCAGGCCGTCGACCAGGGAGTATTCGGTGTGCAGACGCAGGTGGACGAAATTGGGGCTCATGGCGGTCCTGTGCTGAAGACGAAAACAACAAGGCCCGGATTGTACCGGGCCTTGGCTTTTAGGGCAGCGTCTAAGCGCTGCGTTTGTCCCAGATGCCCGGCTCCAGCCTGGCCTGGATATCCGGATGGCGGCTGGCGTCGAAGGTCGGCAGCTGGCCGCGCTTGCGCTGCTCGTTGTAGTCGCGCGCCAGACGGATGGCCAGGCCGGAGAGCAGGAGGATGGCGATCAGGTTGGTGATCGCCATCAGGCCCATGGAGACGTCGGCGAGGTTCCAGACGAACGGCAGCGAGGCCAGCGCGCCGAACATCACCATGGCCAGTACCAGCAGGCGGAACAGGAGCAGGCCGCTGGCGTGGTTGTGCTCGAGGAACACCAGGCAACTCTCGGCGTAGCTGTAGTTGGCGACGATGGAGGTGAAGGCGAAGAACAGGATGATCAGCGCCAGGAAATACTGGCCCCAGCCGCCGACCTGGCTGGTCAGCGCGTTCTGCACCAGGCCGATGCCCTCGCCCGCCTGCGGTCCGGCCAGCAGGATGATCGCCGCCGAGGCGGTGCAGATCAGGATGGTGTCGATGAACACCCCGGCCATCTGCACGTAACCCTGCGACGCCGGATGCGGCGGATAGGGGGTGGCGGCTGCGGCGACGTTGGGCGCCGAGCCCATGCCTGCCTCGTTGGAGAACAGGCCGCGCTTGACGCCGTTCATGATCGCCGCGCCGATGCCGCCGGCGGCGGCCTCGTGCAGACCGAAGGCGCTCTTGACTATCAGGACCAAGATGCCCGGCAGCTGATCCAGGTTGAGCAGGATCAGCACCAGCGCCAGCAGCAGGTAGGCCGCCGCCATGAATGGCACCGCCAGTTCGGAGAACCGCGCGATCGAGCGCAGGCCGCCGAAGATGATCAGGCCGGTGAGCACCACCAGCAGCGCGCCGATGGCCAGCGCGGCGACCTGCACCGGGCTGCCGGCGATGCTTAGCGTGCCCCAGTCCAGGCCGAAGGCGCCGATCAGCGCGCCGCTGATGGTATTGGCCTGCACCGAATTGAAGACGAAACCGAAGGCGATGATCAGAAAGATCGAGAACAGCACGCCCATCCAGCGCGCGCCCAGGCCGCGCTCCATGTAGTAGGCCGGGCCGCCGCGGAACTGGCCCCTGGCGTCGCGGGTCTTGAACAGCTGGGCCAGGGTCGCCTCGACGAACGCGGTGGCCATGCCGACCAGGGCGATCATCCACATCCAGAAGATCGCCCCCGGCCCGCCCAGGGTGATGGCCACTGCCACGCCTGCCACGTTGCCGGTACCGACCCGCGCCGCCAGCGAGGTGCACAGCGCCTGGAACGAGGAAATCCCGGCGGCGTCGCTCTGCCGGCTGCCGCGCAGCACGCTGAAGATATGGCCGAAATGGCGGAACTGGATCAGCCCCAGGCGCGCGGTGAAATACAGGCCGCAGCCCACCAGCAGCCAGATCAGCACCTTGCCCCAGATGAGGCCGTTGAGTAGGTCGACGACCTGATTGGCCATGTCGTGCATCATCACTCCCCTGCCGCCGCCGGCGGCTTCTACGTTGGCCCGGGATCGCCGGGGCGGATAGCGGGTCGAGGCCCGCCGGGATATTGCGCAGAGTCTAGCCTGCGCAAAGGGGCGGCACTTTGGGGGATCGCGGTTTTCATGGCTTGCGCTGAGGCGACCAATGCAGTCGGTCAGGCGACAAGGCGCGACCTCAGCGCTCCAGCAGCTCGCGTACCGGGGCGAAGGAGCGCCGATGGATCGGCGTCGGTCCGAGGCGGCGCAGCGCCTCGAGGTGGGTGGGCGTCGGATAGCCCTTGTGCCCGGCGATGCCGTAGCCGGGATAGAGCAGATCCAGCTCGGCCATCTCGCGGTCGCGGCTGACCTTGGCCAGAATGGACGCGGCGGCGATGGCCGGCACCTTGGCGTCGCCGCCGACCACCGGCGCGCTGGGCACCGCCAGCTTGGGGCAGCGGTTGCCGTCGATCAGCGCCAGCTTCGGCGTCACACCGAGCCCGGCGACCGCGCGCTGCATGGCCAGCATGGTGGCGTGGAGGATATTCAGGCGGTCGATCTCCTCCACCTCGGCGCGGGCAATGCACCAGGCCAGGGCCTTCTCGCGAATCTCGTCGAACAGCCTGTCGCGGCGCGCCTCGGACAGCTTCTTGGAGTCGTTGAGGCCCTGGATCGGCCGCGCCGGATCGAGGATCACCGCGGCGGTGACCACCGCGCCGCACAGCGGACCGCGGCCGACCTCGTCGACCCCGGCCACCAGGTCCTCGACCAGAGCGAAGTCCAATCCCAGCTGCATCAGCGACCGACCAGCTTGAGCACGGCCTCGGCCGCCTGCGCCGAGGCGTCGCGGCGCAGGGCGCGGTGGATCACGTCGAAACCCTCGGTCTGCACCTCGCCGCCGTCGATCAGCGGCGCCAGCGATTGCGCCAGGGCATCGGCGCTGGCCGCGTCCTGGATCAGCTCCGGCACCAGCAGGCGCTCGGCCAGCAGGTTGGGCAGGGAAATGTACGGACTCTTCACCAGGCGCTTGAGAATGCGGTAGGTCAGCGGCGCCACGCGATAGGCCACCACCATCGGCCGCTTGTACAGCAGCGCTTCCAGGGTCGCGGTGCCGGAGGCGATCAGCACCGCGTCGCAGGCGGCCAGGGCCTCGTGCGAGCGGCCGTCGAGCAGGGTCAGCGGCAGGTCGCGGCTGGCCAGCATCTGCTCCAGTTGCGCACGGCGTTCCGGCGTGGCGCAGGGCAGCAGGAAGCGGATGCACTTGCCCTCGACGTCCAGGTCCACCACACGATCCACCAGAAGGAAGGGATAGCGGTGCGGCAAGTATTCACGAATTTCGTTGATGTCCATCATGTCCGGATAAGCCTGTAAGAAAAAAGAG
>NZ_AVOF01000124.1:0-8160 GCF_000465935.2 Pseudomonas sp. EGD-AK9 | reverse complement strand
CGAACGCCTGGCGCCGCGTCCCGGCGAGCTGGTATTCGACAAGCCCCGCTACAGCTGCTTCCACCGCACCGGGCTGGATCGCCATCTGCGCGAGCTGGGTGTGCGCCGCCTGGCGGTCGCCGGCGTGCTCACCGACGCCTGCGTGCTGGCCACGGTGCTCGACGCCTTCGCCCTGGGCTACCGGGTCGAGCTGATCGCCGACGCCTGCACCAGCACCACCGACGCGGCCCACCATGCGGCGCTGCTGATCATGGCCAACTGGGTCTACGCCATCGAACTGTTCGCCACCGAGCAGTACCTGCGCGCCCTGCGGGGCGAGCCCTTCTCGTCCTGCCGACCAACGGCGCCGGACAGTTTCGCTCACCAGCCGGCCGCGTTCGCCGCCGCCATCGCCCGCCTCGAATCCAGCCTCGGCCTGCAGCGCCGGGAACAGGAGTAACCGCTATGCAAGTCGAGAAAAGAAGCATCGATTTCATCCCCGAAAACGAACGCCACGGCCAGCCGGGTTCGCTGTTCTACATCTGGTTCGGCGCCAATATGAACATCACCACCATCGCCTCCGGCGTGCTGCCGGTGATGCTCGGTCTGAACCTGTTCTGGAGCGCCCTGGCGATCGTCCTCGGTTCGCTGATCGGCGCCGTCTTCATGGCCTCGCATTCGGCTCAGGGTCCCAGGCTGGGCATCCCGCAGATGATCCAGAGCCGAGCCCAGTTCGGCGTGCTCGGCGCGGTGCTGCCGCTGCTGTTCGTGATGCTCATCTACCTGGGCTTCTTCGTCAGCAACACCCTGCTGGCGGCGCAGGCGATCGAGTCGGTCAGCCCGCTGGGCGGCACGGGCAACATCTACCTGATCGGCGCGCTGTGCTTCGTGGTCGCGCTCTACGGCTACCGCCTGATCCACCGCCTGCAGAAGTTGCTGTCGCTGCTCTCGGTGCTGGTGTTTCTCGCCGCCAGCGCCCTCGCCCTGGGTCTGCCGATCCCGGCCGGGCAGTGGTCGCCGGCCGGTTTCGCGCTGCCGCAGTTCCTCGTCGCGGTGAGCATCGCGGTCACCTGGCAGCTGTCCTACGCGCCCTATGTCGCCGACTACTCGCGCTACCTGCCCAGCGCCACCTCGGCGGCCCGGGTGTTCTGGTTCAGCTATGCCGGCACGGTGGCGGGCGGCGCCTGGATGATGATCCTCGGCGCCGTGCTCAGCGTGGGCATAGGCGGCTTTGCCGACAACGTCGGCAGCCATCTGGCCCAGCTGTTCGGCCCGGGCGCGCTGCTGCTGTTTCTGTTCATCGTCTATGGCCAGGTGGCGATCAACGTGTTCAACCTCTACGGCGCCTTCATGTCCACGGTCACGGTGATCGAACCCTTCGCCCGCCTGCGCGTGACGCCCAGGGTGCGCGCCCTGTTCATGCTGCTGATCAGCCTGATCGCCACCGCCCTGTGCAGCGTCAGTCAGGAGAACTTCATCGCCTTCTTCCTCAACTTCATCTTCTTCATGAGCTACTTCCTCATCCCCTGGACCGCCATCAACCTGGTGGACTACTACTGCCTGCGCAAGGGCGAGTACTGCGTGGCGGACATCTTCGACCCGTGCGGCCGCTACGGCCGGGTCAACCTGATCGCCTGCGGCAGCTTCGTGCTGGCCATCGTGCTACAGGTGCCGTTCATGAACACCACGCTCTACGTCGGCCCGATCGCCAGCGCCCTGGACGGCGTGGACCTGGCCTGGGCGGTGGGCCTGCTGGTGCCGGCGCTGACCTACTACGGCCTGATGCGCCGCCAGCGAATGGCCAGTGGCGCACAACCGCTGTCGCCCTGAAGCCTAAGGCAGACCTCACCCCGCGCGGGGTGAGGTCTGCCTCGGGGTTGCGCCGCGCCTTGCAGCGCACTCGTTCTCAGCCAGCCACGAAGGCGGCGATATGCGCGGCGCTGGCCTCGGGATACTGCAACTGCGGGCCATGCCCGGTGCTGGGCAGGGTCAGCAGCTGCAGGGTGGGCAGCGTCCGGTTGAGCGCGTACCAGTTCTCCACCGGAAACACGATGTCGTGGTCGCCGCCCAGGTGCAGCACCGGCGTTTGCGTCCGCTTGAGCGCCTCCAGCGCCGCCGGCAGCGGGAACATCGGGTTGCGCGGCCCGTCGCCGAGAAACTGCGCGGCCCAGGCAAAAGGCACCGGCGGGCAGCGCCCGTCGCTACGTCGGGCGATGCGCTCGGCCGAACGCTGCGCCGCCTCGCGGCTGCTGGCCGAACTCGGTTCGAAGAACAGGCTGACGAAATCCTCGAAATCGTTGTCGCGGGCGGCCAGCTCATAGAACAGCGGCTCGCCGGTCTTGACCAGCGGGCCGGGCGGCGTGGTGGCGATCAGCAGCAGGTGGCTGAGCAGTTGCGGCGCCTGCAACAGCACCAGCTGCGCCGCCACGCCGCCAATCGACCAGCCGCCCAGCACCAGGCGGCCAAGTCCCAGCGCGCCGATCAGATCGAGGATGTCCTTGGCCAGCGCGGCCGGGTCATAGCTCGGCTGCCCCGTGGACCAGCCGAGGCCGCTGTAGTCGAAGACATGCACGCGGAAATCCCGCGCGGCGAGCGCATCGAGGAAGGCCGGATCCCAGTCGTCCATGGTGCCGCGAAAGCGCAGGCACAGCAGCAGCGGCGTGCCTGCGCCGATGACGCGATAGGCCAGGCGCCGGTCGTCGACCTCGACGAACTGGTTGGCGGCAGTAGTGGCGGAATCTGCAAGGCTCATGATCGTGGGCTCCTGGTCAACGACCGTTGTGATTCGCCCGCCAGGGCGCCGTGGCCACCTCGCCCCCGCTCGGCGCCCAGCGGCATTGCCCCCGGCATCGCGGCCAAAGTCATGCTCTGTTTCATGGGGCCTCCTAGAGCGCCTGCAGGTACTCGGCCGTGGAGATCACCGGCGCGTAACCGAAGCGGAGCGCCGCCATAAAGGCAGCGTGTACCTGTTCGGCGGGCACCTTCACGCCATTGAACTCCAGGTCGAGGGTGGCGCAGGCATCGTGCAGCACAGTGGTGGCGTAACCGAAATCCACGGCAGCGCGGGTGATGCCGTCCACGCACATATGGCTCATGTTGCCCACCACCACTACCGCCTCGATGCCGTGCCGATCCAGCACGGCCTTGAGCTCGGTCTCCCGGAAAGAATTGATGTAGTGCTTGAGCACCACCGGCTCGTCAGGCTGATTGATCACGCTGGGGTGCAGCTGCGCGCCTTCGCTGCCGGGGCGGAAGAATGGCGCGTCGGCGCTGGTGAACTCATGGCGGATATGCACGACCAGATCGCCGCGCTCGCGGAACACGGCGATCACCTGCGCCGCCTTGGCCGCGGCGGCCTCGACCTTGCTCAGGGTCCACAGGCCGCCGGGGAAGTAATCGTTCTGGATATCCACCACTATCAGAGCTGTCTTGCTGTTCATGTACCTGTCCTCTCAATAGGTGCGAACAACCCTGTCGCCTAGCCGCGCAGAAAGGCCAGCATGTCGGCGCCCAGCTGTTCCTTGTGGGTGTCGGTGATGCCGTGCGGGGCGCCGGGGTAGATCACCAGCTTGGCGTGCGGCACCAGCCTGGCCGAGGCGCGTGCGGCGGCGTCCACCGGGACGATCTGGTCGTCGTCGCCGTGCAGGATCAGCGTGGGGATGGAGAACTTCTTCAGGTCTTCGGTGAAATCGGTTTCGGAGAAGGCCTTGATGCAGTCGTAGGCGTTCTTGTGCCCGGCCATCATGCCCTGCATCCAGAAGGCGTCGATCACCCCCTGGGAGGCCTTGGCGCCGGGGCGGTTGTAGCCGAAGAAGGGGCCGCTGGCGACGTCGCGGTACAGCTGCGAGCGGTCGGCCAGCGAGGCGGCGCGGATGCCGTCGAACACCGAAAGTGGCAGGCCGCCGGGATTGGCCTCGGTCTGCACCATCAGCGGCGGCACCGCCGCGATCAACCCGGCCTTGGCCACCCGCGCCGTGCCGTGGCGGCCGATGTAGCGCGCCACCTCGCCGCCGCCGGTGGAGAAGCCGAACAGCGCGGCGCCGCGCACGTCCAGCTGATCGAGCAACTGGGCCAGGTCGTCGGCATAGGTGTCCATCTCGTTGCCGCTCCAGGGCTGGCTGGAGCGGCCATGGCCGCGGCGGTCGTGGGCGATCACCCGGTAGCCGTTGCTGGCGAGAAACATCATCTGCGCCTCCCAGCTGTCGGCGTTGAGCGGCCAGCCGTGGCTGAGCACCACAACCGGGCCAGTGCCCCAGTCCTTGTAATAGATCTCGGTGCCGTCGCGAGTGGTGATAGTGCCCATGGTCTTGCGCTCTCCATTCTCTGGTTGCGGGCGGCTTGCCGCGGGGCCACTGCCGCGCGTGCAACCGCCCAGGGGTAACAGCAGCGCCGTGGCCAGCGCGGCGGAGCCGAGCAGCAGGTGGCGACGGCCGTGGTTCAGCGGTGGTTCAGGGTATTGCGGCATTGGCAGACGCTCCTCTGCTAAGCGACGGCGGCAGGCGCACGCGCATCAGGTTCCAGGTGCTTACCCGCTCCTCCCACTCGTCGCCCTCGGCGGGCGTCAGCGGCAGGGCCAGGTTGCTGACCAGCATCCACTCGCCCTGCACCACGCTGCTGGCGGGAAACAGCAGGCCGCGCGGCGCGCCGTTGCCGGCGATGCCCTGAAAGCCGCCCGCGCGCACGCGGATCAGGCCGCGTTCGTCGAGGCCGAGCAGCTGGTCGACCTGATTGGCCAGCAGCCACAGCAGGCCGTCGTAAAACAGCAAGCCGTCGGCTCCCGGCAGGCTCTCGGCGAGCACCTGCAGCTCGCCGCTCGCCAGGTTCAGGCGCAGCAGGCGACCGTCGCCGGCGTTGTTGATGTAGAGCTGGCTTTCGTCGGCATTGAAGGCCAGGCCGTTGGCGCCGAAGGGCAGAAAGCCCGCGGTGGCCAGCAGCGGATCGCGCGACAGCACTTCCAGCGTGCAGGGCGCGCAGCGCGTGGCATTGGCGATGCGATACAGCGCGCCCTGGAAGGAGTCGGAGACATAGAGATCGCCATTGCCGGCGAACACCAGGCCGTTGGGCGCCGGCATGCCGCTGGCGCCGAAGTGGATCCGGTCCTGGCTGCCGTCCGGGTTGGCCACGTTGCGCGGGGCGGGCACGGCCGGGCTGAGCCGGGGGAAGTCGAGCAGGTCCTCGACCGGGCTGTCCGCGGTGAAATCGGCCGCGATGCGTTGCAGCTTGCCGGCGCCGAAGTTGAGCAGGTAAATCTGGCCATCGGCATAACCCACGCCGGTCAGCGGCGTCGCGGCAAAGGCGCGTTGCGCCAGCAGCCGGCCATCGGCGGCATAGCGCAGCAGCTGGTTGTTGCGCACGCTGGCAGGTTCGCGCGCATCGAAGGTGCCGACGTAGATTTCACCGGTGCCCGGGTTGGCGGCGAGCCCTTCCGGGTAGCGCACCCCGGCGGGCAGCTCGACGAACGGCTCGACCTCGAGCACCTGCGGGCCCAGCGCCTCGGCCCGCACAGCAGCAGGCGCGGCGGCCAGCACCAGGCAGAGGATGCCCATGCTGCGCTTCGACAGACTCATATCGCCTCCACTCGCGTCGACCACGCTCGAACGCTTCAGGGGGGCTCGTCAGGGCGCCGAATGCCGGGGCAGCGGATGGCGAGCGATGAATCGATGGTCGCTGCGCGCGGCAGCAGGCAGCTACGTAAAATCGGCAAAGTTGCCAGGCGCCGAGGATTTGCCTGTTTTACGTAGTCGCAGCGCCCGTCTCGGCCCAGTCTGGAGGCGTCGCCCTCGCCAGGACACTGCCATGCCACCGCGCATCACGCCGCGCCAACGCGCCCGGCAGGCCTCTCACGAGCGCTTGCTGCAGCGGGTGCTGGAGTCGTTGCCGCTCGGCTGCGGGCGCCCGCCGCGCCTGGCCGAGCTGTGCCGCAGCGTCGGGGTCAGCGAACGCACCCTGCGCAGCGCCTTCGTCGCCACCCTGGGCATGGCGCCGGCACGTTATCTGCGCCTGCGCCGCCTGCACCTGCTGCGCGCCGCCCTGGCAGTTGCCGATCAGCATCAGAGCAGCGTCACGGAGATCGCCCGGCGCTTCGGATACACCGATTGCGGGCGCATGGCGGCGGACTACCACGCATTGTTCGGCGAGTACCCCAGCGTCACCCTGCTGCGCGGCGTCAACCCTGGCTGAGCGACGGCGGCAGCGAACGGCGGCTGCGCAGCGACTGCGACGGCAGCTCGCCAAAGTAGCGCCGGTAGAGGCCGGCAAAACGGCCGAAGTCCCACACGCCGAAGCGCGCGCAGATCTCGGTGATGGTCTCCCCCGCCGCCGCGTGCAGGATGGCGCGGCGAATCGCGTGCAAGCGGTGCTGCATCAGGTAGCGGTGCGGGCTCATGCCCAGGTAGCGGGTGAACAGGTTGCGCAGCGTGCGCTCCGAGGTGTGGCAGGCCTGGCACAGGTCGGCCATGTGCAGCGGGGTATCCGGCATGGCGTCGAGCAGTTCCAGGGCCCGGCGCAGTATCGACTGGTGGTTGTGCCGGCCAGCGGCGGCGGATGGCGCCGGCGTCACCGGCAACAGGCTGCGGAACACCCGGTCCAGCAGTTCGCCGCGCGCCGCGCACTCGGCTGCCGGGGCATGCAGCTCCTGCGGTGCACAGTGGTCGATGCGCAGCAGGCGCAGCGCCAGCCAGACCAGCGGCGCCAGGTCCTGCTGGGCCAGGCAGACCAGATTGCGCGCAAGCATCGAGGCGTCGAACTCGTCCTCGTGCTGCTGCGCCCAGCGCAGCACCAGTTCGCAGGACATGGCCACGGTCATCCAGCTCGCCGGCTGGCTGGCGTCGATATGGAACATCGCCTCGGGCACCATCCAGCCGATCAGCCGCCGATCCAGGCGCTGGCCGCCCAGCACGGTGCACTCGTGCCGGCTCAGGGGCAGGAAGATATTGAAGAAGCCGGGCAGGCCGACGCCGCTGTAGACGGTGCCGGCGCCCTCGCGGCCGAACATCAGGGCCACGCCGTCCAGCTCGACCACGCGCAAACGCCAGTCGCGCTGCTGCCGCGAACGCAGCACGTAATGCCCCTCGACCCCGTACAAGGCCTCTTCGAACTCGTCGAAGTCGGCGCAGATCAGCCGGCTCATGCTGCCCCCAGGAAAGCGCCCTGCGCCGGTACTGGACAGCCGCAGATCAACGCGCGAGTCCAGTTTAGAAGCATTCGTATCCGCTTGCCGCGCCGGCGATCGGCGGCCGGTGCAACGTTATTCGGCCGCGTCCCGGCCCTGCAGGCGGGGTGCCCAGTCCTCGACCTGGCCCTGCTCCAGCCGCCGCCCAGGGTGCGCCGCCACGACAGCACCAGCGGCAGGGCCAGGCATTCGCGCAACAGTTCGCTCTCCACCCGCTTGTCGAACAGCACGGCCGAGAGACGGCTCAGTGGCCAGTCGGCATGGGCGCGCTCGACCAGTTGCAGGTGCTCGCCGGCGCCGACCCCCCCCTCTTCCAGCACCCGGTAGTACCAGCCGGTGCGCCCGGACTGCTGCACGCGCAGGGCCAGCGTGGCGACGCCGAAGCGGTCGCTTGTCGATGGCGCTGCGCGAACCCGGTCGACTGAACGGCTGTGCGCGGCCGGTGAGCAGCACGTCGAGACGAATACCGGGCAGGCTCATGTCGCCACCTCGGCGGCTTGATGTTCGCGACAGATCAGCGCCGCATCGGCGGGCGCCAGTCACTACGCGTTCTGAGCGCCCCATCGTCGAGCGAGAACTACATGAACAGATACCGACTCATGGTGCGCAAGGGCGCCAGGCTGTTGGGCCATTTCGAATCCGCTACCCCCTGGGTGCGGGAGGCCGTGCAGGACATCTCGCGCTGCCTGGCCGGCGCCGGCCACGACCTCGAACTGCTGGTGGCCGACGGCGAGCGGCGCCTACTGGACTGCGCTCCGGATGGCATCCGCCTGCTCGCCAGCGAACCTCTGTTCAAGCGCGCCGAGCTGCAGCCGTGGTGACCGGGCGAGGCGCTCGCGGCGCCCGTGGCGGGTTATGCTGAGCCGTCTTCGCCCGCGCTTGCCGGCGGGCAAGACCCTTCGACCTCGCCACCCATGCAGTGGAAACCGCCCATGGCCATGCCCACCCCGCCCCTCGCCGTCGCCGCCCTGATGCTGGCCGCCGGCTACAGCCGCCGTTTCGGCGCCGAC
>NZ_AVOF01000123.1:0-8248 GCF_000465935.2 Pseudomonas sp. EGD-AK9 | reverse complement strand
ATGCCCAGCAGCTTGGCGCCGCCGGCGAAGCTCTCGGCCTCGGTCACCGCCAGCAGCACCCGCATTTCCTGAAACCGGTCCATCGTCACCGCCTGGTTCTTGGTCGCGAGGGCACAGGATAGCGCTTCAGCGTCGACTCAATGCCAGGCGCGCGGCGAACAGCAGGAAGATCAGCCCGGTGCTGCGATCCATTCACCCGATCACCGCCTCGCGCCGCAACCAGCGACCGAGCGGCTGGGTGGCGCCGATCAGCAGCGCCGCCCAGACCAGGCCGAGCGCCACGTGGATGCCCACCAGGCCGAAGGTCCAGGCGATCAGGGGTTGGCCCTGGGGGATTAACTGCGGCAGGACGGAGACGTAGAAGATCCCCACCTTGGGGTTGAGCAGGTTGCCCAGCAGGCCGCGCAGAAACCAGTTGGCGTCGGGTTTGCCGCTCGCCTGCGCGAGGGCCAGCGAGCTGCGCGGGCGCAGCAGCAGGTTCAGCCCGAGCCAGGCCAGATAGGCCGCGCCGCAATACTTGAGCAGGTTGTAGGCGAACTCGGAAACCGCCAGCAGCGCGCCCAGGCCGAAGGCCACCGCCGCGCCCCACAGCAGGCAGCCGGCGTTGATGCCCAGCGCCGCGCGAAACGCCTGTCGCCGGCCTTCGACCGCCGCGGCGCGCAGTACCAGCGCGGTGTCGATGCCCGGCGTCAGGGTCAGCAGCGTGGCGGCGAGGGTGAAGGCGATCAGGTTCTCGGCGATGGGCATGAAGAACAACGCTCGGCCAGTAGGTGCTCAGAGCCCGTCCTGCTCCAGATGATCGAGGTTCACCGCCTCGCCCGGCTTGGCGTGCAGCTTGCTGCGGATGTCCTCGAAGATGGCGTCGTATTCCTTGTGCGCGCGCATGATCGGGCTGGCGTTGGCGTGCAGGCCGTGCTTGACCACCAGCCGGGAGATCACGCTGGCGAAGTTGAAGGCGGTGTCGCGGTGCATCTCGAACACTTCCTCGAAGGCCTTGCCGTCGATCTCGCCGACCAGGCGACCGTGCAGCATGGCGCCTTCCTTGGGGTCCTGGCGCACCTCGTAATAGAAGTCGATGGAATAGCTCGGCTGCCCGGCCATACCGGGCGGATTGCGGCGATGCAGGTGACCGGGTTCGAACATGGCACCACTCCTTAGTAACGGGTCTGGGCGTTCCGCGCGGGAACGCCGAGACAGTCTAGACCGGCTATCGCGCCGCTGCAGCGCGCCGTTTCAGTGCACGCTGGCGGGCGTCGCCCGCTCCTGCACCAGTACCCAGGGCGCCACCACCACCGCCCACAGCTGCGGGTCGCGCGCCAGCAGTTCCTCGGCGCGGGCATCCTCCAGCTTGCCCAGCAGGCCCCGGGCCATCAGCTCGGCGACCCGCGCCTGGTCGTTGCTGGCCACGGCCTCGGCGATCGCCACCAGATCCTCGCCGCCCTCGACCCAGAGCAGTGCACCCCGGGCGAAAAAGGGTTGCAGTTCCTGCCAGCGAATCGGCGCGGTTTCGCCAAGCAGCTTGGCATAGAGGGTGCTAGATTGATCCGTCATGGTGTGCCCCGTGTCGATGGCGATGAGTGCAGGCGCGCAATGATAGCGTCGGCAACTCTTCAGGCAACCGCGGGACGCTCGCTGAGCGACTGGGGACACGCCGTTTTTCTGTACATACCTTGCAATTTAGCGACACCCCCGCGATTCGCCTCCAGCTGCCGGCTTTTCAAGGCGCAAATCCGCGCTCTACACTGTTCCGGTACAGTTGCCGGGGGCATGACCGGGGTAACGGACCCGGTTCTGCAGCTTCGGCCGCAAGAACTACAACAACGAAAAACATAAGAGTGGAGCACTCATGAACAAGGCTACTAAGCAGATTTCCAAACTGTTTGCGGCAATGGCTCTGGCGGGGGCGGCCAGCTATTCGATGGCAGCCGACACCATCAAGATCGGCCTGGCCGGTCCGGTGACCGGTGCCGTGGCGCAGTACGGCGAGATGCAATTCATCGGCGCCAAGATGGCCATCGAGCAGATCAACAAGGCCGGCGGGGTGAACGGCGCCCAGCTCGAAGGCGTGGTCTACGACGATGCCTGCGACCCGAAACAGGCCGTCGCCGTGGCCAACAAGATCGTCAACGACGGCATCTCCTACGTGGTCGGCCACCTCTGCTCCAGCTCCACTCAACCGGCCTCCGACATCTACGAAGACGAAGGCATCCTGATGATCACCGCGGCCTCCACCAGCCCGGACATCACCGCGCGCGGCTATGAACTGGTGTTCCGCACCATCGGCCTGGACAGCCTGCAGGGCCCGACCGCCGGCAACTTCATCGCCGACAGCATCAAGCCGAAGAACGTCGCCGTGATTCACGACAAGCAGCAGTACGGCGAAGGCATCGCCACCGCGGTCAAGCAGACCCTGGAAGGCAAGGGCATCAAGGTCGGCCTGTTCGAAGGCATCAACGCCGGCGACAAGGACTTCTCCGCGATGATCGCCAAGCTCAAGCAAGCCGGCGTCGACTTCGTCTACTACGGCGGCTACCACCCGGAACTGGGCCTGCTGCTGCGCCAGTCGAAGGAGAAGGGTCTGGACGTCAAGTTCATGGGCCCGGAAGGCGTGGGTAACAAGGAAATCTCGGCCATCGCCGGCCCGGCCTCCGAAGGCCTGCTGGTGACCCTGCCGAAGTCCTTCGACCAGGATCCGAAGAACCAGGCGCTGGTCGAGGCCTTCAAGGCCAAGAACGAAGACCCGAGCGGCCCGTTCGTGTTCCCGGCCTATGCCGCCGTGCAGGTGATTGCCGAAGCCATCGAGAAAGCCGGCAGCACCGACACCGCCGAAGTGGCCGCAACCCTGCGCGCCAACAGCTTCGACACCCCGACCGGCACCCTCGCCTTCGACGAGAAGGGCGATCTGAAGGACTTCAGCTTCGTGGTCTACGAATGGCACCAGGACGGCACCAAGTCCGAAGCCAAGTAACAGTCCCGCCTGAACCCAAAGCCCACTGCAGCCGCAGTGGGCTTTGTTTATTAGAAGAATTCCGGTCTTGCGCTGCGTCACAAGCGCCGCTTTACGCAGGGCCCAGGAGTTAGGCAATGCCTGATCTTTACCACTACCTTCAACAGCTGATCAATGGACTCACCATTGGCAGTACCTATGCCCTGATCGCCATCGGCTACACCATGGTCTACGGCATCATCGGCATGATCAACTTCGCCCATGGCGAGGTTTACATGATTGGCTCGTACGTAGCCTTCATCGTGATCGCCGGACTCGCCATGTTCGGTCTCGACAGTCTGCCCATCGTGATGATCGCGGCGTTCTCCGCCAGCATCATCGTCGCCAGCGCCTACGGCTACAGCATCGAACGGGTGGCCTACCGCCCCTTGCGCGGCGGCAACCGCCTGATCCCGCTGATCTCCGCGATCGGCATGTCGATCTTCCTGCAGAACGAGGTGTTGCTGGCCCAGGACTCCAAGGACAAGGCCATTCCCAACCTGCTGCCGGGCAACTTCATCTTCGGTGAAAGCGCCATGAACGGCGTGGTCATCTCCTACATGCAGGTGCTGATCTTCGTCGTCACCTTCGTGGTGATGGTCGGCCTGAGCATGTTCATCTCCCGCTCGCGCCTCGGCCGCGCCTGCCGCGCCTGCGCCGAAGACCTGAAGATGGCCAACCTGCTGGGCATCAACACCAACAACATCATCGCCCTGACCTTCGTCATCGGCGCCACCCTGGCCGCCGTGGCCGCGGTGCTGCTGGGCATGCAGTACGGCGTGATCAACCCGCACCTGGGCTTCCTCGCCGGGATCAAGGCGTTCACCGCCGCGGTGCTCGGCGGCATCGGCAGCATCCCCGGCGCCGTGCTCGGCGGCCTGGTGCTGGGCGTGGCCGAAGCCTTCGGCGCCGACATCTTCGGCGACCAGTACAAGGACGTGGTGGCCTTCAGCCTGCTGGTGCTGGTGCTGCTGTTCCGCCCGACCGGCATCCTCGGCCGTCCGGAGGTTGAAAAAGTATGAGTGCGCCCTCCATGAGCAATCGCCTCAAGACCGCCTTCTTCAGCGCCCTGCTGGTGCTGGCCGTGGCCTACCCGGTGCTCGGCCTGAAGCTGACCACCGTCGGCATCAAGCTGCAGGTGCAGGGCGCCAGCCCGGCCGTGCTGTGGACCATCGCCGGTTGCGCCATCGCCATGTTCTTCTGGCAGCTGTTCCGCAGCCAGCTCGGCGCCGCCTGGGCCCACGCGCCCAAGCTGCCGAGCATGCCGAGCAAGGCGAGCAACTTCCTCACCCTGCCCTCGACCCAGCGCTGGGCGATCATGGGCCTGATCCTGGTCGCTCTGGCCTGGCCGTTCTTCGGCTCGCGCGGCGCGGTGGACATCGCCACGCTGATCCTGATCTACGTGATGCTCGGCCTCGGCCTGAACATCGTGGTGGGTCTGGCCGGTCTGCTCGACCTGGGTTACGTCGGCTTCTACGCCGTCGGCGCCTACAGCTACGCGCTGCTGTCGCACTACTACGGCCTGGGCTTCTGGGTGTGCCTGCCGATCGCCGGCCTGATGGCGGCGTTCTTCGGCTTCATCCTCGGCTTCCCGGTGCTGCGTCTGCGCGGCGACTACCTGGCCATCGTCACCCTGGGCTTCGGCGAGATCATCCGTCTGCTGCTGCGCAACATGACCGAGCTCACCGGCGGCCCCAACGGCATCAGCGGCATCGACAAGCCGACCCTGTTCGGCCTGTCCTTCGACCGCCGCGCCGCCGAGGGCATGCAGACCTTCCACGAGTACTTCGGCATCGCCTACAACTCGGTGAACAAGGTGATCTTCCTCTACCTGATCGCCCTGCTGCTGGTGCTGCTGACCCTGTTCGTGATCAACCGTCTGCTGCGCATGCCCATCGGCCGCGCCTGGGAAGCGCTGCGTGAGGACGAGATCGCCTGCCGCGCGCTGGGCATGAACCCCACCGTGATCAAGCTCTCGGCCTTCACCATCGGCGCCAGCTTCGCCGGTTTCGCCGGCAGCTTCTTCGCCGCGCGCCAGGGCCTGGTGTCGCCGGAGTCGTTCACCTTCATCGAGTCGGCGATCATCCTCGCCATCGTGGTGCTCGGCGGCATGGGTTCGCAGTTGGGGATCATCCTCGCGGCCATCGTCATGATCCTGCTGCCGGAACTGGCGCGGGAGTTCAACGAATACCGCATGCTGATGTTCGGCGCCCTGATGGTGCTGATGATGATCTGGCGTCCGCAGGGCCTGTTGCCCATGCAGCGTCCCCACCTGGAGTTGAAGCAATGAGCCGCGCGATTCTCGAAGTAAGCGGCCTCACCATGCGCTTCGGCGGCCTGCTGGCCGTCAACGAGGTGGGCCTGAGCGTCAAGGAAAAACAGGTGGTCTCCATGATCGGCCCGAACGGCGCCGGCAAGACCACGGTGTTCAATTGCCTGACCGGTTTCTACCAGCCCACCGGCGGCAGCATCCGCCTCGACGGCGAGCAGATCGAGGGCCTGCCGGGCCACAAGATCGCGCGCAAGGGCGTGGTGCGCACCTTCCAGAACGTGCGTCTGTTCAAGGACATGACCGCGGTGGAGAACCTGCTGGTGGCGCAGCATCGCCACCTCAACACCAACTACCTGTCCGGCCTGTTCAAGACCCCGGCGTTCCGCAAGAGCGAGCGCGAGGCGATGGACTTCGCCGCGCACTGGCTGGAACGGGTCAACCTCACCGAGTTCGCCAACCGCCCGGCCGGCACCCTGGCCTACGGTCAGCAGCGCCGCCTGGAAATCGCCCGCTGCATGATGACCCGCCCGCGCCTGCTGATGCTCGACGAGCCGGCCGCCGGTCTCAACCCGCGCGAAACCGAGGACCTCAAGCAGCTGATCGGCGTGCTGCGCGACGAGCACGGCGTCACCGTGCTGCTGATCGAGCACGACATGAAGCTGGTGATGAGCATTTCCGACCACATCTACGTGATCAACCAGGGCACCCCCCTGGCCGACGGTACGCCGGAGCAGATCCGCAACAATCCGGACGTGATCAAAGCCTACCTGGGGGAAGCCTAACCATGCTCAGTTTCAACAAGGTCTCCACCTTCTACGGCAAGATCCAGGCCCTGCACGAGGTCAGCATCGAGGTACAGAAAGGCGAGATCGTCACCCTGATCGGCGCCAACGGCGCCGGCAAGTCGACCCTGCTGATGACCCTGTGCGGCAGCCCGCGCGCCACCAGTGGCAGCATCCGCTACATGGGCGAGGAACTGGTCGGCATGGACACGCCGGACATCATGCGCAAGAGCATCGCGGTGGTGCCGGAAGGCCGCCGCGTGTTCGCCCGCCTGACCGTCGAGGAAAACCTGGCCATGGGCGGCTTCTTCGGCAGCAAGGGCGACAACCAGGAGCAGCTGGACAAGGTCCTGCAACTGTTCCCGCGCCTGCAGGAACGCTTCGCCCAGCGCGCCGGCACCATGAGCGGCGGCGAGCAGCAGATGCTCGCCATCGGCCGTGCGCTGATGAGCAAGCCCAAGCTGCTGCTGCTCGACGAACCGTCGCTGGGTCTGGCGCCGATCATCATCCAGCAGATCTTCGACATCATCGAACAGCTGCGCAAAGACGGCGTGACCATCTTCCTGGTCGAGCAGAACGCCAACCAGGCGCTGAAGCTGGCCGACCGTGGCTATGTGCTGGAGAACGGCCATATCGTCATGCAGGGCAGCGGCAGCGACCTGCTCAGCGACCCCAAGGTACGCGACGCCTACCTCGGCGGCTGAACCCGGCCGATGCAAGCGGAACCGCCCTTCGGGGCGGTTTTTTATTCTGTAGGGAGCGCCCTGCGCCGCAACGCGGGCAACGAATGGCCGGGGCGCGACACACCCTAGGAAACGCTGAACTCTTAAGCGGATATTTCCGCCCTCTTGCGCCCTGCCCGTCTGGCATTAGGCTCAAGGTCTCCGCCCTCGAGAGAGCACGCTCATGTCGCTGCGCAAGCCCCTGCTTCTGCTGCTGGCCTTGGCACTGCTGCTCGGCGCCTGCAGCCGGGTCGACCTGGCCTACCGCAATCTGGACTGGCTGATCCCCTGGAAGCTGGACGACTACCTGGCGCTCGACGAGCAGCAGCGCGCCTGGCTCAAGCCGCAAGTGCGGCAGCACCTGGCCTGGCATTGCCGCGTCGAGCTGCCGCGCTACCTCGACTGGCTAGAGGCCAACCAGGCGCTGCTGGACGCCCCCGACAGCGAGGCGCTGGCCGCGCAACTGCAGGCCTTCGACCAGGCCCTGCAGCGCATCGCCGTGGAAATCACCCCGAGCAGCGTGCAGCTGCTGCGTGGCCTGAGCCCGCGCCAGGTCGAGCAGCTGTTCGAGGCGCTGGACGAGCAGAACGCCAAGCTGCGCGAAGAATTTGTCGAACCACCGCTGCCGCAGCAGATCGCCCAACGCGCCGAGCGCATGAGCCAGCGCCTGCAGCCCTGGTTCGGCAACTTGAGCGCCACACAGAGCGCCCGCGTCGAGGCCTGGGCCGCCAGCCTGGGGGCGCAGAACCGGGTCTGGCTGGACAACCGCCTGGCCTGGCAACAGGCGCTGCGCGAAACCCTCGAGGTGCGCCGCGGCGAGGCGTTCGAGGCGCGCATGCGCGCGCTGCTGCAACAGCGCGAAAGCTTCCATACCCAGGCCTACCAGGCCAGCTATGCGACCAGTCGCCAGGCGCTGGTCGACCTGTTCGCCGACCTGCTCGCCCAGGCCGACGAGCCCCAGCTCAGCCGCCTGCGGCAGCGCCTGAACGGCCTGCACGCCGACCTGGCGAAGCAGCAGTGTCAGGCAAACCGGGCAGTCGCCAATCGCTGACAAGGCCTGGGGTGGGCAACGCCCAGCTTGCCCTGCAGCGCCATGACCCCGGCATGGGAATGTGGAAACGCTGCGCGGTTTTCCACAGCACCTCCCCCGGGGGCCCGTGCGTACTGATTGAGCGACATACCCACAAGGGGCGGCCTGCGGGTTCGCCTCCGGATCACGGGCCAGGATTTCGCTATGACGCAAACCGCCGCTCGAATGACCCGGGACAATATTTGCCGCCACGCCCCCGCCTAGACTCACTCGCTCCCGAATCCGCACGGAGCGCAGCAGCATGACCTTCGATGTCGCCATCATCGGCGCCGGCCCGGCCGGTTTGTGCCTGGCCCGCGCCCTGTCCGGCCAGGGCCTGGCCGTCGTCGTGCTGGACCGCCAGGCCGAGCAGGCGCTGGCAGCGCCGGCCTTCGACGGTCGCGAGATCGCCCTGAC
>NZ_AVOF01000122.1:0-8251 GCF_000465935.2 Pseudomonas sp. EGD-AK9 | reverse complement strand
CGTGCTCGACGAGCAGATGCTGGCCGCCGCCGTCGCTGCGGGGGCGCAGTTCATCGTCACCCCGGGCAGCACCCGCGAGCTGCTGCTGGCCGCCCTGGACAGCCCGGTGCCGCTGCTGCCGGGGGTGAGCAGCGCCTCCGAGCTGATGATCGGCTACGCCCTCGGCTACCGCCGCTTCAAGCTGTTCCCGGCCGAGGTCTGCGGCGGCGTCGCCGCGCTCAAGGCGCTGGCCGGCCCGTTCGGCGGCGTGCGTTTCTGCCCCACCGGCGGCATCACCCCGGACAACCTGCAGCGCTACATGGCCCAGCCCAACGTGATGTGCGTCGGCGGCACCTGGATGTTCCAGCGTGAGTGGGTCGAGCAGGGCGACTGGGCGCGTATCCGGCAATGCAGCGCCGAGGCCCTGCAGTTGTTGGAATAAGTCTCGCGTTGGCGTGGCGGTGCGCGCCGCCTGGGCCGCGCGCACCGCTGCTATGCATGGCCTGTCTGGAGTTCTCCCATGACTGCACACCCGATCCGGCAGCCGCTGCTGCTGGGCATGATGCGCCTGCTCGACTATCCCGAGCTGGCCGCGCCGCAGGCGCTGCTCGGTTTTGTCGAGCGCTGCGTGGAGCGCGGACTCAATGGTTTCGATCACGCCGATATCTACGGCCTGGGCGAGTGCGAGGCACGCTTCGGCGCCGCCCTGCGCCTGCGTCCGGCGCTGCGCCAGCGCCTGGAGCTGATCAGCAAGGCGGACATAGTGCCGGCGGCGCAGGATGTCTCGCGCTGGCGGGTCAAGCACTACGACAGCAGCGCCCGCTACCTGACCCGGGCGGTGGAGGCCTCGCTGCAGCGTCTGGGCGTCGAGCGGCTGGACGGCTTCCTGCTGCATCGGCCCGATCCGCTGCTGCAGCTGGACGAGGTGACGCGGGCGCTGCAGGCGCTGGTCGCGGCCGGCAAGGTCGGCTGGCTCGGCCTGTCCAATGCCGAGCCGCTGCACTGGCAGGTGCTCGGCCGCGAGCTGCCACTGCGCTGCAACCAGATCGAGCTGTCGTTGAATGCTCAACAGGCAGCCTGGGATGGCCGTCTGCAGGCGCTGCAGGCCGACGGCCTGCAGGTGCTGGCCTGGTCGCCGCTGGCCGGCGGGCAGTTCGCGGCGGCCCTGCAGCAGGCGCTGGACGAGGTGGCCGCGGCGCTGCAGGCCACCCCGACTCAGGTCGCCCTGGCCTGGCTGCGCTGTTTGCCGGGTCAGCCGGTGCCGATTCTCGGCAGCCTGCGCGAGACGCGCATCGACGAGGCCCTGGCCGGCGCCGAACTGCAACTGGATGCGCCGACCTGGTTCCATCTCAGCGAAGCCGCGCGCGGCATGCGCGCGCCCTGAATCTTCCTTCGCCGGTATGTCGGCGCATGGCTGCAAGCCGCATGAATGCTCATGCCTGGCGGCGATAGCGCTGCGCTGATTGGGTATATCGACACCCGCGTTCTCGGCTAACGTCAGTTATGTGACTCGTTCGCGAAGAGCCCTCTGTGCCGTTTCCCTGTTCGCCTCTGCCGCGATGAGCATTGGCCTCACGTTGTTCAAGCCGAACAAGAGGAAACCACGATGAATACTTGCAAACCTATCGGCGTAGCCCTGGCGCTACTCGCCGGTGTGTACCTGGCCCCTGCCAGCCTGGCGCAGGAGGAGGGGTTCAAGGCGATCACCGCCGCGGATATCCAATGGATGCCGGCCCCTTCGGTCGGACCCGGGGCCATGTTGGCGGTGCTGGAGGGCGATCCGAAGACCGCCGAGCCCTTCACCATGCGCCTGAAGCTTCCGCCGAACTCCACCATCGGCGTGCATACCCATCCGGTCACCGAGCGCGTCACGGTGATTTCGGGCACCTTCTACTTCGGCGTCGGCGACAAGTTCGACCCGGATCAGGCCAAGGCCTATCAGCCGGGCGACACCCTGATCATCCCGTCGGGCGTGGCGATGTACGCCGCCAGTCGCGATCAGGAAACCGTTCTCCAGCTCCACGGCAGCGGGCCCTGGGGGATCAGCTACCTCGACCCGGCGGACGACCCGCGCAATCAGTGAGTGCGCGCCGCTAGGCGCGATGCCGCGGCAGCCCCAGCGAGATCAGCGCGGCGGCCAGTACGAAGGCGCTCGACACCCACAGGCAGGCCGCCAGGCCCCAGCTCTGGAACACCCAGCCGGAGAGCAGGGTGCCGAGCAATCGGCCCAGGGCGTTGGACATGTAGTAGAAGCCGACGTCCAGCGACACGCCGTCTTCCTGGGCGTAGCTGACGATCAGGTAGCTGTGCAGCGAGGAGTTGACCGCGAACAGCACGCCGAACGCCAGCAGGCCGCCGATCAGCACCGCCTGTGTTGGTAGCGCGCTGCCCAGGCCGAGGGCGATGGCCGCCGGCAGGCCGGCCAGCACGGCCCAGGCGAAAGCGGCGCGGCCGTCCGGCACCTGGCCGCTGCGCTTGCCGGTGATCGCCGGGGCCAGGCTCTGGACGATGCCATAGCCGATGATCCAGACGGCGAGGAAGCCGCCGACCCACCAGAAGTCCCAGCCGTACACAGTGGCCAGGTACACCGGCAGGGCCACCACGAACCACACGTCGCGCGCGCCGAACAGAAACAGGCGGGCGGCCGAGAGGATATTGATCGCCCGGCTCTTGGACAGCAGGTCGCGGAACTTGGGTTTGGCCTTGGCCTTGCCCAGGTCCTTCTTCAGCAGCGCCAGGCTGGCCAGCCAGATGGCGCCGAGCGCCAGGGCCATGGCCAGCACCGCGCCGGCGAAGCCGAGCAGGCTGAGCAGGGCGCCGCCGAGAAAGAAACCGACGCCCTTGAGTGCGTTCTTCGAGCCGGTCAGGCGCGCGACCCAGGTGTACAGGGTGGCCTGCTGCTCGCCGGGCACCAAGAGCTTGATCGAGCTCTTGGCGCTCATCTTGTTGAGATCCTTGGCGATGCCCGACAGCGCCTGCGCGCCCATCACCCAGGGTACCGTGAGCATGGCCGCCGGCACGGTGAGCATCAGCAGGGCCAGCACCTGCAGCGCCAGGCCCAGGTTCATGGTGCGGTTCAGGCCGATGCGCGCACCCAGCCAGCCGCCCACCAGGTTGGTGACCACGCCGAAGATCTCGTAGAACAGAAACAGCGCGGCGATCTGCAGCGGCGTGTAGCCCAGGCTGTGGAAATGCAGCACCACCAGCATGCGCAGCGCGCCGTCGGTGAGGGTGAAGGCCCAGTAGTTGCCGGTGACCAGCAGGTACTGGCGCACTTCGGGGGCCAGGCGGGATAAGGCGTGCATGACGAAGTCCAAGAATTCAGCGAAGTTCAGCCGTAGGGTGGATGGCGCTTTATCCATCCACCAAATCGAGGTGGATGAAAAAGGAGTCATCCACCCTGGGGATCAGTCGGCCAGACCGACCATCCGCGCCAGCTCCACCGCGCGGTTGGCGTAGCCCCATTCGTTGTCGTACCAGGCGTAGATCTTCACCTGGGTGCCGGCCACCACCAGGGTCGACAACGCGTCGACGATGGAGGAGCGCGGATCGCTGCGGTAGTCGATGGACACCAGCGGGCGTTCCTCGTAACCCAGGATGCCCTTGAGCGGCCCCTCGGCGGCGGCCTTGAGCAGCGCGTTGACCTCCTCGGCCGTGGTCGCGCGCTCGACCTCGAACACGCAGTCGGTCAGCGAGGCGTTGGCCAGCGGCACGCGCACGGCGTGGCCGTTGAGCTTGCCGCGCAGCTCGGGGAAGATCTCGGCGATCGCCGTGGCCGAGCCGGTGGTGGTCGGGATCAGGCTCATGCCGGAGGCCCGCGCCCGGCGCAGGTCCTTGTGCGGTTGGTCGAGGATGCTCTGGGTATTGGTCAGGTCGTGGATGGTGGTGATCGAGCCGTGACGGATGCCCAGTGCCTCGTGGATCACCTTGACCACCGGCGCCAGGCAGTTGGTGGTGCAGGAGGCGGCGGTGACGATGCGGTGCCGCGCCGGGTCGAACAGCTGCTGGTTGACCCCCATCACCACGTTCAGTGCGCCGGCCTGCTTGACCGGCGCGCAGACCACCACGCGTTTCACGCCCTGGTCCAGATAAGCCTGCAGCACCTCGACCGTCTTCATCTTGCCGCTGGCCTCGAGCACCAGGTCGCAGTCGCTCCAGTCGGTGTCGGCGATGGCCTTGTTGGCTGTCACCTGGATGCGCTGGCCGCCCACCACCACGCAGTCGCCGTCGCTGCCCGCCTCGTGCTGCCAGCGGCCGTGCACCGAGTCGAAATTCAGCAGGTGGGCGTGGGTGGCGGCGTCGCCGGCCGGGTCGTTGATCCTTACGAACTGCAGCTGCGGCCAGTCCCAGGCGGCGCGCAGGGCCAGGCGGCCGATGCGGCCGAATCCGTTGATACCGACTTTGATGCTCATGTGCTGGTCTCCGCTGGGGTCAGTGAGTGGCGTCGAACTGGTTGATCCAGTCGACGTGCGCCGGGTGTTGGATGGCCTTGGGTCGCAGCGCCTGGACCAGGGCGATGGCCTCGCTGCGCGCTACGCCGGCCTCGATCAGCAGGCGCGCGGCGATCAGCCCGGTGCGCCCGGAGCCGCCCTTGCAGTGCAGGGCCAGGCGCTGCCCGGCGCGCAGGCGTGCCAGGATGGCGGCGCTGGACTGCTGCCAGGCCGCGGCGAAGTCGTCCAGCGGCACCTGTTCGTCGGCCACCGGCAGATGGAACCAGGCCAGGCCCAGGGCCTGGCAGCGCGCGTCGATGGCTTCGACCGCATTGGCGGCCAGTTCGCTGTGCGGCATCAGGCTGATCACCGCGCTGGCGCCGGCCTGCTGCAGGGTGGCCAGGGCCTCGTCGAGCGAGCTGCCCCGGGTGCCGGGGCAGGGGGTGAAGATCAGCTGGCCGGCGCAGCCGGGAATGCTCAGCAGGTCGTAGGGATGGCTCATGCAGGCTTCCTTGATTCAGATGGCGCGCTGGTTGACCCGCGCGGACAGTTGTTCGGCGGATTCCTTGCGCTCGGAGTAGCGGTCTACCAGGTAGTCGGTGCGCTCGCGCAGCAGCAGGGTGAACTTGACCAGTTCCTCCATCACGTCCACCAGGCGGTCGTAGTAGGACGAGGCTTTCATCCGCCCCTGCCCGTCGAATTCGAGGAAGGCCTTGGGCACCGAGGACTGGTTGGGGATGGTGAACATGCGCATCCAGCGGCCGAGCACGCGCAGCTGGTTGACCACGTTGAACGACTGCGAGCCGCCGCATACCTGCATCACCGCCAGGGTCTTGCCCTGGGTCGGGCGCACCGCGCCCATGGCCAGCGGCACCCAGTCGATCTGCGCCTTGAACACCGCGGTCATCGCCCCGTGACGCTCCGGCGAGCACCACACCTGGCCTTCCGACCACTGCATCAGCTCGCGCAGCTCCTGCACCTTGGGGTGGCTGTCCGGCGCGTCGTCCGGCAGCGGCAGGCCGGCGGGGTGGAAGATGCGCGTCTCGGCGCCGAAGCGTTCGAGCAGGCGTGCCGCTTCCTCGGTCAGCAGGCGGCTGAACGAGCGCTCGCGGTTGGAGCCGTACAGCAGCAGGATGCGCGGCTTGTGGGCAAACTGCCGGGCGATGTCGAGGCGCTCGGCGCTGGGCGGTTCGGCCAGATCGGCATCGAGTTGGGGGATGTGATCGTCGTTCATTTGCTCTGCTCCTGGGCCAGTGCGGCCTCGTCGCTATCGAACCAGCGGCGTTTGAGCCACAGCGCCACGCTGACCAGGGCGATCAACACCGGTACTTCCACCAGCGGGCCGATCACCGTGGCGAAGGCCACCGGCGAGGCCAGGCCGAAGGTGGCGATGGCCACGGCGATGGCCAGTTCGAAGTTGTTGCTGGCGGCGGTAAAGGCCAGCGAGGTGGTGCGCGGATAGTCGGCGTTCAGCAGCCTGCCCATGGCGAAGCTGATGGCGAACATCACCACGAAGTAAATGGTCAGCGGGATGGCGATGCGCAGCACGTCCAGCGGCAGTTGCAGCACCATGTCGCCCTTGAGGCTGAACATCGCCACTATGGTCAGCAGCAGCGCCACCAGGGTCAGCGGGCTGATGCGCGGGATAAAGCGTTCGCTGTACCACTGCTCGCCGCGGCGCGCGATCAGCAGCTTGCGGGTGAGGAAGCCGGCGAGGAAGGGGATGCCCAGATAGATCAGCACCGACTCGGCGATGGTCAGGAAGCTCACCTCTATCACGCTGCCCTCCAGTCCCAGCAGCGGCGGCAACACGCCGAGGAACAACCAGGCGTAGAGGCTGAAGAAGGCGATCTGGAACAGGCTGTTGAAGGCCACCAGGCCGGCGACGTACTGGTTGTTGCCGCCGGCGATCTGGTTCCATACCAGCACCATGGCGATGCAGCGCGCCAGGCCGATAAGGATCAGCCCGGTCATGTACTCGGGCTGATCGCGCAGGAAGATCACCGCCAGGGCGAACATCAGCAGCGGGCCGATCAGCCAGTTCTGCACCAGCGACAGCGCGAGGATGCGCTTGTCGCGAAACACCTGCGGCAGCTCCTCGTATTTCACCTTGGCCAGCGGCGGGTACATCATCAGGATCAGGCCGATGGCGATGGGGATATTGGTGCTGCCGAGCGACAGGCTGTCGAGCCAGGCCGGCAGGCCTTCGAACAGGCTGCCCAGGGCTACGCCCAAGCCCATGGCGAGGAAGATCCACAGGGTCAGATTGCGGTCGAGAAACGACAGGCGGCTGTTGCTCATGGTCGGGCTCCCAGGGTGCCGATGCGGGCCAGCTCGGCCTTGAGCTGCTCACCGCTCAGTTGCGCCAGCGGCAAGGCGAGAAAGGCGCGTACGCGCCTCTCGATGAGCGCCAGGGTGTGGTCGAAGGCCGCCTCGCGAGCATCGCTGCTGCCCGCCAGTTCGGAGGGGTCGCTCAAGCCCCAGTGCGCCTTCAGCGCCGGGCCGAAGAACACCGGGCAGGACTCGCCAGCGGCCTTGTCGCAGACCGTGATGACGATGTCCGGGGCGAGCTCGGCGTGGGTTTCGCTGCCCTTGCTGGACAGACCGTCGCAAGCGATGCCGGCGCGGCGCAGGGCGGCCAGGCTCAGCGGATGCACTTCGCCCCTGGGCTGGCTACCGGCGCTGTAGGCGCGCAGGCCGGCCGGGGCCAGGTGGTTGAACAGCGCCTCGCTGAGGATGCTGCGGCAGCTGTTGGCGGTGCACAGAAACAGTAGCTTCATCTCGGGTTCCATGAGCTTCAGCAGCAGGCGGCGATACGTTCCGGGCGCTCGCCCATGGCATCCAGGCGCTTGCTGTCCGGGCTCAGCCAGTGGCTGTTGGCCGCCAGCGTGGCGTCGAGCACGGCGATCACCCAGTCCGGCAGGTGCGGGTGCAGGCGGTAGTAGACCCACTGGCCCTGGCGGCGGTCGGCCAGCAGGCCGCAGCTGCGCAACTGCGCCAGGTGGCGCGAGACCTTGGGCTGGCTCTCGCCGAGGGCGCAGGTCAGCTCGCAGACGCACAGCTCCTCTTCGCGGGCGACCAGCAGCATCAGGCGTACGCGGGTGTCGTCGGCCAGGCATTTGAAGACGGTGGTGGGGGTGAGCAGTTCGGCCATGGCGGCGTCCGCGGAAAATCTGAGGTGCGGGGAGAATATATGTTTATCCGTATATTTGAAACCGCCGCTTGATAAGAGGTAGCGCAAGGATTACTCGCTGCGTTGGCCAGTCGCGCGCGGATGAGCTGAGCGTTATGGTCGATAGATATTCGATAAGGCATATGTATGGGGCGGCGCAGCTGCGCTCATCTGTCGCCGCCGCGGCCCTTCATGACTGTGCCCCGCCGGTCGCCTGGTACGTCTGCTGACCCCTTGTGCTGGCTTTACAAAAACAATTCTCCAGCGAAACCCGAACCGCCTGTCATCCGCACAGTTGGAGAATTGTCATGAACACCTGGTTTGCCAACCTCAGCGTCACCCGCAAGCTGGCCCTCGGCTTCGGCCTGGTGCTGGCCCTTACCCTGGCGTTGGCCTGGACCGCCTGGAGCGGCCTGGGCAGCGTCATCCAGCGCAGCACCTGGATGAGCGAGATTGCCCAGCTCAACACCAGCCTGACCAACCTGCGCATCGCCCGCCTGCAGTTCATGCTGGCCAAGGGCGACGCCCCCAGCAGCGAGCGCCTGCTGACCAACCTCGAGCTCTACCTGCAGCAGCAGAAGAAACTGCTTGGCACCTTCACCAACCCGGTCAACGTCAAGCTGCTGCAGGAGCAGGACCGCTACAACCAGGACTACCAGCGCTCGCTGGC
>NZ_AVOF01000121.1:0-8256 GCF_000465935.2 Pseudomonas sp. EGD-AK9 | reverse complement strand
GCTCTGGCGAGTAGGCCACCCGTTCGGCGGCGGGCAGGCCGCTCGGCCACTCGCCGCGGCGCGCATCGCCCCAGGCCTGCTCGGCGAGGTAGGCGACCTTGCTCGGCCGGTAACCCAAGCGGCTGAGGTAATAGAGGAAGAAGTCCTGCAGCGGGTAGGGGCCGACCGTGTCCTCGGCGCGTTGCAAACCGTGCCCGCCGGCATCCGGCACCAGTTCCGGCGAAGCCGCTGTGGCCAGGATGGCCTGCAGCACCCGGCGGACCACCTTCGGCTGGCGCGCCGACTGCCAGTGCAGCAGGTGGCGGATCAGGGTCTTCGGCAGCGACGCGTTCACCGCGTAATGCGCCATCTGGTCGCCGACGCCATAGGTGGTGTAGCCCAGGGCGAGTTCCGACAGGTCGCTGGTGCCGATCACCAGGCCCTGGTGCTGGTTGGCCAGGCGGAACAGGTGCGAACTGCGCTCGCCGGCCTGCACGTTCTCGAAGGCAATGTCGTAGAGCGCCTCGCCACGCGCGTAGGGATGGTCGATATCGCGCAGCATCTGCAGGCAGGAGGGGCGAATATCGATTTCCGCGGCGCTGAAGCCCAGCGCCTGCATCAGCGCCATGGCGTTGTGCCGGGTGTGTTCGCCAGTGGCCAGTCCCGGCAGGCTGTAGCCGAGAATCTGCTGGCGCGGCAGGCCGAGCAGGTCGAAGGCGCCGGCGGCGACCAGCGCCGCCTGGGCCGAATCGGCGCCGCCGGAAATGCCGATCACCGCGCGCCGGATGCCGCTGGCCGCGAGGCGTTTGGCCAGGCCCTGCTGCTGGATCGCGTAGATCTCGGCGCAGCGCGTATCCAGGCTGCCGGCGTCGTCGGGCACGAAGGGAAAGCGTGCGACCCGGCGCTGCAGGGCCAAGGGCTGGTGTGGCGGATCGAACTCCACCTTGATCCGTCGCCAGCCGGCTAGGCGTTCGCGCTGCAGGCTGGCGCAATCGGTGAAGCTGGTGGTGCGGGCGCGATCCTGGCGCAGGCGGTCGAGGTCGATATCGGCCAGGATCAACTGCGGGGCAGGCGAGAAGCGCTGGTTCTCGGCCAGCAGCTCACCATTCTCGTGGATCATCGCGTGGCCGTCCCAGGCCAGATCGGTGGTCGACTCGCCGAAGCCGGCAGCGCTGTAGACGTAGGCGGCGATACAACGACCGGACTGGGCGGCGCCGAGCAGGCGGCGGTAGTCGGCCTTGCCGATGGTGGCGTTGCTCGCCGACAGGTTGGCCAGCAGGGTGGCGCCGGCCAGCGCCGCATAGCTGCTCGGCGGCAGCGGCACCCAGAGATCCTCGCAGACCTCCATATGCAGGGCCAGGCCTGGCACCTGCGGCACTTCGAGGAGGATGTCGCTGCCGAAGGGCACCTCCTGGCCGGCGATCCGCAGCATCGGCTGGAGGGCGTCCTTTGCCGAGGCGAAGTGGCGTTTCTCGTAGAACTCGCGGTAGTTCGGCCGGTAGGTCTTGGGCACCGCGCAGAGGATGCGCCCGCGATGGATCGCCAGCGCGCAGTTGAACAGGGCGCCCTGCGCCCGCAGGGGCGCGCCGACCAGCAGGATCGGCAGCAGTTCGAGGCTGGCCCGACACAGTTCCTGCAGGCAGCGCTCGACCTCGTCGAGCAGGGCATCCTGGAAGAACAGGTCGTCGTTGCTGTAGGCCGACAGCCCCAACTCCGGGAATACCGCGACCCCCGCCCGCTGCCGGTCGGCCTGGCTGGCCAACTCCAGAGTGGCGAGCAGGTTAGCCCGCGGGTCGGCCGGTGCGACCCCTGGAGTGCAGGCTGCGACGCGGAAGAAGCCTTGCGCGTAGGGCGTGCGAACGAGCGGCATCGATCTTCTCCCTTGCTCGACAATCGGCGCTACCAGCACAGCATGCGCCTACCGTCGCCACGGCGATATTGATAGCGATCAACCGCAATGCTTCCGCTTGACGTGCATCAACACCGGGGCAGCGTCCGCAGCGCAACTTGTAGGCATGTACTGGCCGCGCTTAATGGCGCGGTCACTCGATCCAACCAGCCTGCGGAGGTGTCCCATGGGGCAGTATCAACGCCTGTTTCTGATCGCCGACCCGGCCATGCGCCACTCGCAGGCGCTGCAGCGGGCCGCGGCCCTGGCCGAGGCGAGCGGCGCCGCGCTGCATATCACCGCCTTCGTCGAACCTTTCGCCACCTTCGCGCTGCTGGAAAAGAGCGTTCGCGAACAGATCCGCGAGGATCATCTGCGCGAACATCGCGAATGGTTGGCGGACGAGGCCGGCTTGCTGCGCAGCAAGGGACTCAAGGTGACCACCGAGGCGGTCTGGACCAACCAAACGCTCAAGGAGATCCTCCTGCATGTGTCGGAAATGCAACCGGACCTGTTGATCAAGGATGTGCAGCATGAGCCGGCACTGAAACGTGCGTTCGTCACGCCGCTGGACTGGCACCTGCTACGCGAGTGCCCGGCGCCAGTTCACCTGATCGGAGCGCTAACCCATGCGTTGCCGCGTAAGGTGGTCGCGGCGGTCGACCCCTCGTCACCGGAGTCAGAGAGCAGCGGCCTCAACCAGCGAATCATCCAGGAGGCAACCGGGCTTGCACTGCAATGCAATGCAGAACTGCATCTGGTGTATAGCTACGACCTATCCTCGGTCTTTCTTACCGAGACTGATGCCAGAAGTGGAGTCTGGCCGGCTTTGGTTGAGAAGATGCAGGCGTCGCAGAAAGAAACTCTTGAGGCGCTAGCTGAACGCTATGGTGTTCCTGCGGAACGCAGGCACTTCATCATAGGGCCACCGACCACTGCACTCGCCGATTTTGCCAGCCAAATTCAGGCCGATGTCATGGTGATGGGGACGTCGCAGCGCAAAGGGCTGAACAAGTTAGTCGGTAGTACGACTGAGCATCTGTTGTACCAGGTGCCATGTAGCATTTTAGCGATCAGGGTTTAGTTCAGACCGCGCCGCGTCACTCTCAGGTCATTTGGCCATCGTCGTCGCGCAGGTACGCAAGCCAATATACGCCGGCAACCAATAGCGTGCCGCCGACGATATTGCCGAAGGTAACTGCAATAAGGTTGCCGGCGATGCTGGACAGATCATAGATACCTGCCCCTTCTAACGTGAGGCCGTAGGGCAGGAAGAACCAGTTGGCGATGGAGTGCTCGAAGCCGACCGTAACGAACGCACTAATGGGCAATAGAATGGCGAGAATCTTGTCGCTGACGCTGTGTCCGCCCATCGCCAGCCAAACTGCCAGGCACACCAGGGTGTTGCTGAGTATTCCTCGGGCAAAGGCTTCCAGCCATGACAGCTCAACTTTATCTCGGGCTATCTGCAGAGCGGTATCACCCACTGCGCCTCCCCCCATACTGGCTGTATCGGCACAAGATACCAGCAGCACGGTGCCCAGGCATCCGACGACATTGCCCAGATAGACCATGCACCAGTTCCGCAGTATCTCTTGCACGCTGATCAAGCGGCTGGCCCAAGCCATCGCCAACAGATTGTTGCCGGTGAACAACTCCGCTCCGCCGATTACGACCAAGACAAGACCAAGGCAAAAGCCGAGTCCACCCAGTAGACGGGTAGCGCCGAAGCCCAAATTACTTTCGGTGACTATCACAGTAAAAAGCAGAGCGCCGAGTGATATAAATGCACCCGCAAGCACCGCTAACACGAACAACGTGAGCAGCTTCGCGCGTGCCTTGGCCACCCCCATTTCCTTGACGCGCTGGGCAATCTGTCGTGGCTGGTAGGCATCCTGGAACAGGCGTTTATCTGCCATGGCGATTCAACTGGATTTAACCGGAATGATTTTCTCTGGCTTGATCGCCTCCGGTTGCTTAGGCAGTGATACGGTCAATACGCCCCTGGCAAAACTGGCATCGATCTGGTCGGCATCGATGCCCTTGGGAAGAGGGAAGGTTCGCTCGAAGGCGCCGTAACGGCGTTCGGACAAATAATAGTCCTGCTTCTGTTCTTCAAGGCTTTCCCGTTTCTCGCCTTTGATTACCAGGTTGCCGTTGGACAAGGTTATCTCGATATTCTTTTCATCCATGCCAGGCAGTTCGGCGGTAATCTCAAAGCTTGTTTCTTTTTCCGCTATATCCACCACCGGCATACCGTACAGGCTCAGCCCACGCTGCCAGACTTGCTCGACATTCGCATCGCGGCGGCGAAACGGAAGGTGCAGCGAGCGCTGGGAGAACGCTTCGAACAGGTGATCTATCTGGCGCCGCAGGTTATGAAGGTTGAACCAGGAGGTCAGCGGACTTGGCCTGCCACTGGCGGACTGTCGATGAGCAATGGGTACATTCTTAGCAGTATTGGCCATTGTTTAACCTTCCATTTTGTCAGTCTTGATATGGACAGGATTAATTCTGTGCTGGCACAGGCAGGCGACTTTGATCTCGATCAAGAGCTGACGACATGCTTATTGGGGTTCGTTGATTAAGATCAAACAGCGCCCTCGCTGAGCCGCCTAGGCTGAATCGACTGGGTTGGGCTAGGAGTTGGCGATGCGCGTGATTCCGAGCGTTTGCACCTTCTGCGGGGTCGGCTGCGGCATCGGCCTGCGGGTGCAGGACGGCCGGGTAATCGGCGTCGAGCCGCAGCCGAGGCACCCGGTCAGCCAGGGCCAGCTGTGCGCCAAGGGCTGGGCCACCAGCTTCGCCATCGACGCGGCCAAGCGCCTGACCGAGCCGCTGATCAAGGAGCATGGCCAGTTTCGCCGCGCGAGCTGGGACGAGGCGCTGGCGCGGGTCGCCGAGGCATTTCGCACGGCCCTGGAGGAGGCCGGGCCGCAAAGCGTCGGGGTGATCAGCTGCGCCCGGGCGAGCAACGAGGACAATTACGCCGCGCAGAAATTCGCCCGCGCGGTGCTCGGTACTCACAACATCGACCACTGCGCGCGCATCTGCCACAGCCCGTCGGTGGCCGGCCTGGCGCTGACCCTGGGCTCCGGGGCGATGACCAACAGCATCGCCGATATCGACGAGGCCGAGCTGATCCTGGTGATCGGCGCCGACGTCACCGAAAACCACGCCATGATCGGCGCACGCATCCTGCGCGCCCAGGCTCGCGGCGCCACGCTGATCGTCGTCGATCCGCGCAAGACCCGCCTGGCGCGCCTGGCCAATATCCACCTGCAACTGCGCCTGGGCAGCAATATCGCCCTGCTCAACGGGCTGCTGCAGATCATCCTGGCCAACGGCTGGGAGAACCGCGCCTTCCTGGAGGCGCGCTGCGCGGATATCCAGCCGCTGCGCCGACATCTGGCCGAGCTGAGCCCGGAACTCAGCAGCGCCCTGACCGGCATCGGCGTAGCCGAGCTGGAGCAGGTGGCCTACCTGTACAGCCACGCGCGCAGCGCCTATACCGCCTACGGCATGGGCATCACCCAGTTCCAGAGCGGCACCAACAATGTCATTGCGGTCTCCAACCTGGCCCTGGCCTGCGGCCAGGTCGGCCGCCCCGGCACCGGCATCAACCCGCTGCGCGGGCAGAACAACGTGCAGGGCGCCTGCGACATGGGTTGCCTGCCCAATGTCTATCCCGGTTATCAGGATGCTGCCGACGCGGCGGTGCAGGCCAAGTTCGCCACCGCCTGGGGCCGGCCTGCGCCGGCGCATCCGGGCCTGACCTCCCTGGGCATGACCCAGGCGGCGCTGGACGGCGCGCTGCGTGCGCTGATGATCATGGGCGAGGAGCCGGTGCTCACCGACCCGGACCAGGGCCATGTGGCCCGCGCTCTGGCCGCCCTGGATTTCCTGGTGGTGGTGGAGCTGAGCCTGACCGAAACGGCCAAGCTCGCCGATGTGGTGCTGCCGGCGGCGTCCTTCGCCGAGAAGCACGGCACCTTCACCAACTGCGAGCGCCGGGTGCAGCGCGTGCGCCAGGCCATCGCGGCGCCCGGCGAAGCCCGTTGCGACTGGCAGATCCTCGGCGAGCTGGCCGCGCGCCTGGGTTACCCGGGCATGGCCTGGAGCGATGCCGAGGCGGTGTTCGACGAGATGGCCGGGCTGACGCCGATCTATTCGGCCATGAGCTACCCGGCCCTGGACCATCGGCATGGCCTGCAATGGCCCTGCGATGCCGATCATCCGCAGGGTTCGCCGCTGCTGCATGCCCAGGGCTTTCCCCGTGGTCGCGCGCGGCTGCTGCCGGTGACCCAGGTCGAGCCCGACGAATGCCCGGACGCCGACTACCCCTTCGCCTTCACCACCCACCGCCTGCATTTCCACTACGGCGGCGGCTCGATGACCCGCCAGTCGCCGCTGCTGGAGCGCGAGACGCCGGCAGCGCTGCTGTTCATGCACCCCGACGACGGCGCCAGACTGGGCCTGCGCGACCAGCAGGCGGTAGCGGTGCGTTCGCGTCGTGGCCGCCTGGAGACCCGCGTGCACCTCACCGACGACGTGCCCCCGGGCACCCTGGCGATGCCCTATCACTTCCGCGAAGCACCCTGCAATCGGCTGACCAACGCCGCCCAGGACCCGCAGAGCAAGATGCCCGAACTGAAGGCCTGCGCGGTGGCGGTGGAACCGCTGCCACTGGCCGCCAGGCCGGCGGGAGCCACGGACCATGCAAGCCTTTAGCCTGGACCGCCCGGAGCGGCTGCGTGCTTACCTGGCACTGGCGCGCCGGCTCTACCAGGTGCGTGACGACGGCCAGGGCGGCGCGCACTGGCAGTTGGTCGGCGCCCAGGACCTCGGTGCCTTCGACGCCAGGGCCGAGCCGCCGGCGTTTTCCGCCAAGAGTTTCTTCTTCGCCGAGCGCGAGCTGCTGTTCCGCTTCGACGGCGGCCAGTTCTACTCGGCGCTGCCCGAGGCGGTGCCGCAGGTGCTGTTCGGCGTGCATGCCTGCGACCTGATCGCGGTCGCCTACCAGGACCGCTTCTTCGCCGCCGACCCGCATTACCAGGCACGCCGCCAGGCCACCCTGCTGGTCGGGGTCGACTGCCTGCACAGTTGCCGGGGCGGCTTCTGCAGCCTGCTCGACAGCGGCCCCGCGGTACATGGGGAAACCGCCGACCTGATCCTCCTGCCGCCTGCCGACGAGGCCGGCGACTGGCTGCTGCTGGTCGCCTCCGCGGCCGGTCGCGAGGCCCTGGAGGGCCTCAGGCTGCCGGCGGCCAGGCGCGACTGGCAGGCCGAGCGAGCCGCCAACTGCCAGCGCGTGGCAGCCGAGCAGGGCGATCAGCACGAACTGGTCGCGGGGATAGCGGCGCTCAACGCGGGGCGCATCGACGACGAGCAGTGGGATGCGCTGGGGCTGCGCTGCCTGGGTTGCTCGGGCTGTACCTCGGTGTGCCCGACCTGTTCCTGCTTCGCCCCGCTGGATAACCCGACCGGCCGCGGCGGCGTGGAGCGCGAGCGGGTCTGGGACTCCTGCCTGTACCAAGGCTTCCAGCGCGAGGCCAGCGGCCACAACCCCAGTGCCAGCCCCGGGCAGCGGGTGCAGCGCTTCTGGACGCACAAGTTCGGCGACGCCTTCAAGGAGCGTTTCGAGCGTTACGGCTGTGTCGGCTGCGGGCGCTGCGACCGGGTCTGCCCGGGCGGCATCGGCGTGCACGGGGTGATGCACGAGGTGAGCCGGCGATGAACGACCCGACCCCGCGCCGCCTGCTGCTGCAGGGCCACTATGCCGACGGCGAGGACGCCCGCCACTTCGACTTCCGCCTCGATGCGCCGCGCAGCGAGGACCTGGCCGTGATTCCCGGGCAGTTCTTCATGCTGTGCGTGCCGGGCGTGGGTGAGGCGCCTTTCACCTATGTCAGCGCGCCGGATCGCGAAGGCCGTTTCAGCGCCCTGATCCGCCGCGTGGGCAGGCTGACCGACGCCCTGTTCGCCCAGGCCGAGGGCGCCGTGCTGGGTTATCGCGGTCCGTTCGGCAAGGGCTGGCCACTGTTCTTCAGCGCCCAGCGGGTGCTCGCGGTGGCCGGCGGTTGTGGCCTGGCGCCGCTGGCCGGGCTGGTCGAGGAAACCATCAGCCATCGCCTGCCGATGCAGTTGAGCCTGATCTATGGCGCCCGCCATGCCGGTGCCCAGGTGCTCAGCCGCGAACGCGCGGTGTGGCGCCAGCGCCTGGCCTTTATCGAGACCCTCGATCTGGCCACGGCGGGGATGCGCCAGGGCTCGCCGCTGGCGCACTTCGACGAGCTGTTCGCCGCGACGCCGCCCGACGTGGTGCTTTGCTGCGGGCCGGAGCCGCTGATGCTGGCGACCGCCGAGGCCTGCCTGCGCCGCGGCCTGAG
>NZ_AVOF01000120.1:0-8321 GCF_000465935.2 Pseudomonas sp. EGD-AK9 | reverse complement strand
AACTCGGACGCCAGGCGGGCCAGGGCCGGGCCGCTGGCGCCCGGTTCGAGGGCGAGCATGGGGGAGCCGTGGGAGATGAACAGCGAAGGCAGCATGGTGCTAACTCCTGGAGTAGGATGCTGCCATCTTGGTGGTTGGACCTATCCGATACCAGCATAAATTCTTGAGCCTTATCATCGATTTACCTGGAGGTTTTGCGTGCACGAAAGTTTTTGGCAGGAGCGCTGGGCGCGCGATCAGATCGGTTTTCACCTGGATCAGGTCAATCCCTACCTGCAACGGCACTGGCCGGCGCTGGCGGTGCCTGTGGGCGCGCGAGTGCTGGTGCCGCTGTGCGGCAAGAGTCTGGATCTGGCCTGGTTGGCCGGCCAGGGCTATCGCGTGCTGGGCGTGGAGCTGGCGGAAAAGGCCGTGCAGGACTTCTTCGCCGAGCAGGGCCTGCAGGCCGAGGTCGTCCGGCACGGGGCGTTCAAGCTCTACCGCGCCGGCGCGCTGGAGCTGTGGTGCGGCGATTTCTTCGCCCTGCGCGCCGAGGACGTCGCCGATTGCCAGGCGCTGTTCGATCGCGCCGCGCTGATCGCCCTGCCGCCGGCGATGCGCGAGCGCTATGCGGCGCACCTGACGGCGATTATGCCGGACGGTTGCCGCGGCCTGCTGATCACCCTGGATTACGCCCAGAGCCAGATGGACGGGCCGCCCTTCGCCGTCGGCGACGACGAGGTGCAGCGGCACTTCGCCGCCGCCTGGCAGGTGCAGGAGCTGCAGCGCGAGGACGTGCTGGCGGGCAACTGGAAGTTCATCCGTCACGAGCTCAAGGCGCTGGACGAGGTGGTCTATCGGCTGGAGAAGCTTGTGTAAGCTGCGCCACGCGCGCCGCCAGGGATGCTGCACGCGGCCCTATGAAGCAAAAAAGGCGACCCGCAGGTCGCCTTTTCTTTGTTGCTTGCGATCAACCCAGGCGGCGCAGCGCCTCGATGCGATCTTCCAGCGGCGGGTGGCTCATCAGCAGGCCGGCCAGGCCGTTCTTCAGGCCGCCGTTGATGCCGAAGGCAGTCAGGCTGTCTGGCATGTTCACCGGTACGCCCTGTTCGGCGCGCAGGCGCTGCAGCGCGGCGATCATCGCGCCGGTGCCGGCCAGGCGGGCGCCGGCTTCGTCGGCCTTGAACTCGCGCTTGCGCGAGAACCACATGACGATGATGCTGGCCAGGATGCCCAGTACCAGCTCGGCGAAGATGGTCGCGACGAAGTAGCCGATGCCGTGGCCGTCCTCGTTCTTGAGGATGGCCTTGTCGACGAAGTTGCCGAAGATGCGCGCGAAGAACATCACGAAGGTGTTCACCACGCCCTGGATCAGCGCCAGGGTGACCATGTCGCCGTTGGCCACGTGGCCGATCTCGTGGGCCAGCACCGCGCGCACCTCATCAGGGGAGAAGCGCTCTAGCAGGCCCTGGCTGACGGCGACCAGCGCGTCGTTCTTGTTCCAGCCGGTGGCGAAGGCATTGGACTCGTAGGCGGGGAAGATACCGACTTCCGGCATCTTGATCCCGGCTTCGCGCGACAGCTCCTCGACGGTCTGCAGCAGCCACTGTTCGTGGCGGGTGCGCGGCTGGGTGATGATCTGGGTGCCGGTGCTCATCTTCGCCATCCACTTGGAGATGAACAGCGACACCAGCGAGCCGGCGAAACCGAACACGGCGCAGAAGATCAGCAGGCTGCCATGGTTCTGGCCGGTGAAGCGATCGACCCCCAGCAGTTTGAGGGTGATGCTGGCGATGATCAGCACCGCCAGGTTGGTGGCCAGGAACAACATAATGCGCATCATGGTGTGAACGGACTCCTCACGGGGAAAGACGTACGAGTAATGCGGGCTATATAAGGGCGCGCCCCCCAGGGTTTCAACCAGCGACTATTTCAAACTATGTCGCCTGAACCCTGCAGGTTGATCTCGAACAGCAGGCGGGTCAGGCGCGCGGTACGTTCGCCGTGTTGCTGGGCCAGCGCCTCGCGCAGCTGGAAGGCCAGGGTAGCATGCACCCGGCGCACGCTGGGCGGTAGCGCCTGGCCCTCGCCCACGGCGTGGGGAAGGGCCCGCGACAGGCGCAGGAAACCCTTCTCGGTCAGCACCGCCTGGTCCAGCGCGTCGTAGGCGATGGTCGACTCGAAGCGCAGATAGCCTTCCTCGGCCAGCCACAGCAGGGCGCCGAGACAGGCCTGGTGGCGCTTGCTCGGCAGGCCGAACTCGTCGGGCTCCTCGCGGCCGATCAGGTCCTCGACGTACAGCGCCAGCTTGCGCGGGAAGGCCTGATAGAGCAGCAGCAGGCCGCCGGCGGCGTCCTTGTAGAAGTCGTCGATCTGCAGATCCATGCCGGCCTACTGGCTGTAGCCCTTGAGGAAGTTGCCGATGCGGCCGATGGCCTGCTCCAGGTCGTCGACCCTTGGTAAGGTGACCACGCGGAAGTGATCCGGCCAGGGCCAGTTGAAGGCGGTGCCCTGGACGATCAAGAGTTTCTCCGACAGCAGCAGGTCGAGGACGAACTTCTCGTCGTTGTGGATCGGGCAGACCTTGGGGTCGATCCGCGGGAAGGCGTAGAGCGCGCCCATCGGCTTGACGCAGCTGACCCCGGGAATGTCGTTGAGCAGTTCCCAGGCGCGGTTGCGCTGCTCGAGCAGGCGGCCGTTGGGCAGCACCAGGTCGTTGATGCTCTGGTAGCCGCCGAGCGCGGTCTGGATCGCATGCTGGCTCGGCACGTTGGCGCACAGGCGCATATTGGCCAGGATGTCCAGGCCCTCGATATAGCTCTGCGCCTTGTGCTTGGGCCCGGAGATGGCCACCCAGCCGGAACGGAAACCGGCCACCCGGTAGCTCTTGGACAGGCCGTTGAAGGTCAGGCACAGCACGTCCGGCGCCAGCGAGGCGGTGCTGATGTGCACGGCCTCGTCGTAGAGGATCTTGTCGTAGATCTCGTCAGAGAACAGCACCAGGTTGTGCTGGCGCGCCAGCTCGACGATATCCAGCAGCACCTCGCGCGAATACACCGCGCCGGTGGGGTTGTTCGGGTTGATCAGCACCAGGGCCTTGGTGTTGGGGGTGATCTTGGCGCGCATGTCGGCGACATCGGGGAACCAGCCGGCCTGCTCGTCGCACAGGTAGTGCACCGGCTTGCCGCCGGACAGCGCCACCGCGGCGGTCCACAGCGGGTAGTCGGGGGCCGGGATCAGCACCTCGTCGCCGTTGTTGAGCAGCGCCTGCATGGCCATCACGATCAGCTCGGAGACGCCGTTGCCGAGGTAGATGTCCTCGATGCCGACGCCTTCCACCTGCTTCTGCTGGTAGTACTGCATCACCGCCTTGCGCGCGCTGAACAGGCCCTTGGAGTCGCTGTAGCCCTGGGCGGTGGGCAGGTTGCGGATGACGTCCTGGAGGATTTCCTCCGGCGCCTCGAAACCGAACGGCGCCGGGTTGCCGATATTCAGCTTGAGGATGCGCTGGCCTTCCTCTTCCAGACGTTTGGCGTGCTTGAGCACCGGCCCGCGGATGTCGTAGCAGACGTTGGCGAGCTTGTTCGATTTGCTGACCTGCATGTAAGGGATCCCGAGCGATGGATAACCCGCCGAAGCACGCTGCAAAAGTCTCGCGACGGAGAATCTTGGCAGCCTGTAACGCGGGTGACAGACTGGCGTCGAATCATACGTGGCGGCCTGGGCGCGGCAAAGGTGCCAGTCCGGCTTTTTTAAGCGAGGATGCGCCCAGGTCCCGGCCAGTAGCAGCGGCTTCCGCCGCGAACTCAACGCACCCCGCGTACAACCAAGGCCAGCGCTGTCACGCATCGCCTGGCTTTTTATCGAGGAGGAACCCTGCCCGTGGACAAACTCGACAAACCCCTGGAGGCCTGGCGCGAGGAACTGTCGCAGGAGCAGTTTCATGTCTGTCGCCTGGGCGGCACGGAGCGGCCCTTTACCGGCGAGTATCACGACAGCAAGACGCCGGGGGTCTATCACTGCGCCTGCTGCGGCGAGGCGCTGTTCGACTCCGACGCCAAGTACGACTCCGGCAGCGGCTGGCCGAGCTACTTCCAGCCGGTCAGCGACGAGGCGATCGCCCGGCTCGACGACTTCAGCCATGGCATGCACCGCATCGAGGTGAAATGCGCCAAGTGCGACGCCCACCTCGGCCACGTGTTCCCCGACGGGCCGCGGCCGACCGGGCTGCGCTACTGCATCAATTCGCTGTCGCTGAAACTGCTGCCGCGCGCTTGAGGGAGCGCCAGGCGCCTGATCTGCCTGGCGCCTGGCCGCCTCAGCCTTGCCGCCGGGACTGCTGCTGAGCCTTTTCCAGCTCGGCGCAGGCCTGCTGGATCATGCCTTCGGTGATCGGCACTTCGCGGCCCTGGCCATCGATGATAAAACCGCCCACCGGCATCTGCGGATGCTTGACCGGGGTGGTGGGGCGTTGGGCGGCAGTGTCGTGCAAGCTCATGGCCTGTCTCCTCATCAGTGATGCGCGCCAGTCTAGAGCGGCTAGATGAAGGCGCGGTGACAATTGCGACGGTGCTGCTCCGTCACAAAACACATAGCAAAGGTCGTATTGCAGGCGGCGTGCCAGCCTGTCTCGAACGAGGAATTCATGTCGCGTTTCCATATAGGTCTGATCATCAATCCGCTGGCCGGCCTCGGCGGCCCGGCGGCGCTCAAGGGCAGCGACGGCGTGGCCGGACAGGCGCTGGCCCTGGGTATCGAGCCGAAGGCGGCGCAGCGCACCCGCACCGCGTTGGAGCAGTTGCTGGGATTGCGCGAACGCATCGAGTTCGTCAGCTACCCGGGCGCCATGGGCGGCGATCTATTGGCGCAGCTGGGCTTCGCCCATCGCCTGCTGGGCGAGTTGGGCGCAGGCGCCACCACCGCCGAAGACACCCGCCGCGCCGTGCGGCAGCTGCAGGACGCGGGGGTGGCGTTGATCCTGTTCGCCGGTGGCGATGGCACGGCGCGGGACGTCTGCGCCGCGGTCAGGCAAGGGCAACCGGTGCTGGGCATTCCGGCCGGGGTGAAGATCCAGTCCGGCGTCTACGCCATCAGCCCGCGTGCCGCCGGCGAGCTGACCGCGCGCCTGGTCGAGGGTGGTCTGGTGCGCCTGACCAGCGGCGAGGTGCGCGATATCGACGAAAATGCCCTGCGCGAGGGCCGGGTCACCGCGCGCTGGTACGGCGAACTGTGCGTGCCGCAGGAGGGCGGTTATGTGCAGGCGGTCAAGCAGGGCGGGGTGGAGTCCGAGGAGCTGGTGCTGGCCGATCTCGCCGCCTGGCTGGAGGCGCAGTGGGAGCCGGGCGTGCGCTATGTGTTCGGCCCCGGCTCGACCCTGCACGGCCTGGCGCAGAACCTGGGGCTGGACACCACGCTGCTGGGCGTCGATGTGATCGAAGACGGCCGGGTGATCGCCCGCGACGTCAACGAGGCCGAGCTGCTGGCCCTGGTCGACGGGCATCCGGCCTATCTGCTGGTCACCGCCATCGGCGGCCAGGGCCATATCCTCGGCCGTGGCAACCAGCAGATCAGCCCGCGCGTGCTGCGCGCCATCGGCCTGGAGCGCCTGCGCGTGGTGGCCACCAAGCGCAAGCTGGCCACGCTGGAAGGCCGCCCGCTGCTGGTGGACAGCGGCGAGGTGACTCTGGACGACGCCTTTCCCGATGCCGTGCGGGTCTGGGCCGGGTATAAGGAAGAACTGCTGTATCCCTTGGCTCGATAGGAGATCGCGATGCGCATGCTGGTTCTACTGTCGGCCTGGGCGCTGGCGCTGGCCGCGCAGGCCATCGAGGCTGACAGGTTGGTGCTGGATGCGCGCCAGCAGGTCGGCGTGACCCTGAGCTATGACCCGGCTTACCGCCAGTTGAACTATCCGGGCGGCGACGTGCCCACGGCCACCGGGGTGTGCACCGACGTGGTGATCCGCGCGCTGCGCCAGCAGGGGCTGGATCTGCAGGAGGCGGTGCACCGCGACATGCGCGGCAATTTCGCCGTCTATCCGAACAACTGGGGGTTGAGCCGTCCCGACGCCAATATCGACCACCGCCGCGTGCCCAACCTGATGACCTGGTTCAAGCGCCAAGGTTGGTCGTTGCCGGTCAGTCAGGACGCTGCCACCTACCGGGCTGGCGATATTGTCACCTGGGATCTGGGGCGCGGCCTCACCCATATCGGCATCGTCAGCGATCGCCAGGCTCCCACGGGGACGCCGCTGATCCTGCACAACATCGGCCGTGGCGCTCAGGAGGAGGATATCCTCTTCGCCTTCCGCATTACCGGCCACTACCGCCCGCTCGCTCGACAGGCGAGTGCCGCACCATGACTGAACCTGTACTGCCGCCCGGTCTCGTCGCTGGTGAGCGCGTCGTGCTGTTCGACGGCGTCTGCAAGCTGTGCAACGGCTGGGCGAAATTCCTCATCCGCCACGACCGTGCGCGGCAGTTTCGCCTGGCGTCGGTGCAGTCCGCCCAGGGGCAGGCATTGCTGGCCTGGTACGGGCTGCCCAGCGAGCGTTTCGACAGCATGGCGCTGATCGAGAATGGTCGCCTGCTGCTGCGCTCCGACGCCGTGCTGGGCATCCTCGCCCAGCTGCCCGGGCCCTGGCGGGGGCTGGCCGGGTTGCGGCTGATCCCGCGACCGCTGCGTGACTGGTGCTACGACCGCATTGCGCTGAACCGCTACCGCCTGTTCGGGCGGCATGACGTATGCCTACTGCCCAGCGCCGACCACGCCGAACGCTTTCTGCATGACTGAGCGGCCGCTGGTGCGGACGGCCTGGCTGGCGCTGGTTTCTATCTATTGCTGAGGCGACCCGAAACCCCATGACATCGCTGCTTTCCTCCCGTCAGCGCGGCGCCTTGCGCCTGGCCTGGCGCTTTATCGCGCCCTATCGCGGGCGGGTGCTGGGCGCCTTGCTGGCGCTGCTGTTCACCGCCGCCATCACCCTGTCCATGGGCCAGGGCATCAAGCTGCTGGTGGATCAGGGGCTGGCCACCCAGTCGCCGGCGGCGTTGCGCCAGTCGCTGGGGCTGTTCTTCGTCCTGGTGCTGGCCCTGGCGCTGGGCACCTACACGCGCTTCTATCTGGTGTCCTGGCTGGGCGAACGGGTGGTCGCCGATATTCGCCGGCGCGTGTTCGATCACCTGATCGAGCTGCACCCGGGCTTTTACGAGAGCAACCGCAGCTCGGAGATCCAGTCGCGCCTGACCGCCGACACCACCTTGCTGCAATCGGTGATCGGCTCGTCGCTGTCGATGGCGCTGCGCAACCTGATCATGCTGGTCGGCGGCAGCGTGCTGCTGGTGGTGACCAACCCCAAGCTCAGCGGCATCGTGCTGGCGGCGCTGCCGCTGGTGGTGGCGCCGATCCTGATCTTCGGCCGTCGCGTGCGCGCGCTGTCGCGCCTGTCGCAGGACCGCGTGGCCGACGTCGGCAGCTACGTCGGCGAGGTGCTGGGGCAGATCAAGACGGTACAGGCCTACAACCACCAGGACGAGGACAAACGCCGCTTCGGCCTGTCCGCCGAGGCGGCGTTCGCGGTGGCGCGCAAGCGTATCGCCCAGCGCGCCTGGCTGATCACCCTGGTCATCGTGCTGGTGCTCGGCGCCGTCGGGGTGATGCTCTGGGTCGGCGGCATGGACGTGATCGCCGGGCGCATTTCCGGCGGCGAGCTGGCGGCCTTCGTGTTCTACAGCCTGATCGTCGGCTCCTCGTTCGGCACCCTGAGCGAGGTGATCGGCGAGCTGCAGCGCGCCGCCGGCGCGGCCGAGCGCATCGCCGAACTGCTGCGCGCGCGCAACGAGATCGCTGCGCCGCAACAGGGGCTGCAGCACCTGGCGCAGCCGGTGCGCGGCGAGATCGAGCTGCAGCATCTGCGCTTCGCCTATCCGGGGCGTCCGGAGCACTACGCGGTCGATGGAATCAGCCTGCAGGTGCGCGCTGGCGAGACCCTGGCGCTGGTCGGGCCGTCCGGCGCCGGCAAGTCGACCCTGTTTGACCTGCTGCTGCGCTTCTTCGACCCGCAGGCCGGGCGCATCCTGATCGACGGCGTGCCGATCGAGCGGCTCGATCCGCGCGAGCTGCGCGCCTGCTTCGCCCTGGTGTCGCAGAATCCGGCGCTGTTCTACGGCACGGTGGAGGACAACATCCGTTACGGCCGCCTCGATGCCAGCCAGGCCGAGGTGGAAGCGGCCGCGCGCGCGGCGCACGCCCACGAGTTCATCCAGCGCCTGCCGCAGGGCTACCAGACCCACCTGGGCGACGCCGGCCTGGGGCTTTCCGGCGGCCAGCGCCAGCGCCTGGCC
>NZ_AVOF01000119.1:0-8368 GCF_000465935.2 Pseudomonas sp. EGD-AK9 | reverse complement strand
CAACGGCCAGGTGCCGCCGCCCCCGCCGCCGGTGATCGCCGCCGCGCCGCTGACCACCCAGTTCTTCCTCCAGGCCGGCTCGTTCCGCCGCCGCGACGATGCCGACAGCCTGCGCGCGCAGATCATCCTGCTCGGTCAGAACGTGCGGGTGGAAACCGGCAAGGTGCGCGAGGAAACCTGGCACCGTGTGCTGGTCGGCCCCTTCGCCAACCGCGAACAGCTGGCCGGCGCGCAGAAGACCCTGGCCGCCAGCGGCTTCGGCAATCTGCTGTTACAGCAGCGCCAGGTCCGTTGATCCGCCTTTTGTCCGCCGTCGGTTGAAAAGCCGCGGCGCCCCCCCCATCTGAGTCTGCATCCGGGCAATTCGCCCCGCTGCGTGGAGACTCTCCCCTTGACCACCATCGTTTCAGTGCGCCGCCACGGCAAGGTCGTGATGGCCGGCGACGGCCAGGTATCCCTCGGCAACACCGTGATGAAGGGCAATGCCAAGAAGGTCCGCCGCCTCTACCACGGCCAGGTGCTGGCCGGTTTCGCCGGCGCCACCGCCGACGCCTTCACCCTGTTCGAGCGCTTCGAGGGCCAGCTGGAAAAACACCAGGGCCACCTGGTGCGCGCCGCCGTCGAGCTGGCCAAGGACTGGCGCACCGACCGCAGCCTGAGCCGCCTGGAAGCCATGCTGGCGGTGGCCAACAAGGACGCTTCCTTGATCATCACCGGCAACGGCGACGTGGTCGAACCCGAGGAAGGCCTGATCGCCATGGGTTCCGGCGGCGCCTTCGCCCAGGCCGCGGCACGCGCCCTGCTGATGAAGACCGAGCTGAGCGCCCGCGAGGTGGCCGAGACCGCGCTGGGCATCGCCGGCGACATCTGCGTGTTCACCAACCACCACCAGACCCTCGAGGAACTGGACGCCGCCGAATAGCGTCCGGTTGTTCATCCCGATTCGATAGCGAGCCCGATTCCATGTCCATGACGCCCCGCGAGATCGTCCACGAACTCAACCGCCACATCATCGGCCAGGACGACGCCAAGCGCGCCGTGGCCATCGCCCTGCGCAACCGCTGGCGGCGCATGCAGCTGCCGGCCGAGCTGCGCCAGGAAGTGACGCCGAAGAACATCCTGATGATCGGCCCCACCGGCGTCGGCAAGACCGAGATCGCCCGGCGCCTGGCCAAGCTGGCCAATGCGCCCTTCCTCAAGGTGGAAGCGACCAAGTTCACCGAGGTCGGCTACGTCGGCCGCGACGTCGAGTCGATCATCCGCGACCTGGCCGACGCCGCGGTGAAGATGCTGCGCGAGCAGGAGATCACCAAGGTCCGCCACCGCGCCGAGGACGCCGCCGAGGAACGCATCCTCGACGCCCTGCTGCCGCCGGCGCGCCAGGGTTTCGGCGACGAACCGGTGCGCAGCGAAGATTCCAACACCCGCCAGCTGTTCCGCAAGCGCCTGCGCGAAGGCCAGCTGGACGACAAGGAAATCGACATCGAAGTGGCCGAGTCGCCCATGGGCGTGGAGATCATGACCCCGCCGGGCATGGAGGAAATGACCAACCAGCTGCAGAACCTGTTCGCCGGCCTCGGCAAGGGCAAGAAGAAGAGCCGCAAGCTCAAGGTCGCCGATGCGCTGAAGCTGGTGCGCGACGAGGAAGCCGCGCGCCTGGTCAACGAGGAGGAACTCAAGGCCCGCGCCCTGGAGGCGGTGGAGCAGCACGGCATCGTCTTCATCGACGAGATCGACAAGGTGGCCAAGCGCGGCAACACCGGCGGCGCCGACGTCTCCCGTGAGGGCGTGCAGCGCGACCTGCTGCCGCTGATCGAGGGCTGCACGGTCAACACCAAGCTGGGCATGGTCAAGACCGACCATATCCTGTTCATCGCCTCGGGCGCCTTCCACCTGGCCAAGCCCAGCGATCTGGTGCCCGAGCTGCAGGGTCGTCTGCCGATCCGCGTCGAGCTCAAGGCGCTCAGCCCGCAGGACTTCCAGCGCATCCTCTGCGAGCCGCACGCCTCGCTGACCGAACAGTACGCCGCGCTGCTGAAGACCGAGGGGCTGGACATCGAGTTCGCCGAAGACGGCATCCAGCGCCTGGCGGAGATCGCCTGGCAGGTCAACGAGAAGACCGAGAACATCGGCGCGCGGCGCCTGCACACGCTGCTCGAACGCCTGCTCGAGGAAGTCTCCTTCAGCGCCGGCGACCTGGCCGCGCAGCACAGCGCTACGCCAATCCGCATCGACGCGGCCTACGTCAACGGCCACCTCGGCGAGCTGGCGCAGGACGAAGACCTGTCGCGCTATATTCTGTAAGCCCCGTAGCCCGGGTGAAATCCGGGGCCCCTGAAAGCCCCCGGATGGCATCCGGGCTACCGACAACGGAAATCCAGCATGCCCATCCCCAGCGCGATCAAACTGCACAAGGCCTCCAGGACCCTGGAGCTGCGCTACGGCGAGCAGAGCTACTCGCTCAGCGCCGAGTTCCTCCGCGTGCACTCGCCCTCGGCCGAGGTGCAGGGCCATGGCAAACCCATCCTGCAGACCGGCAAGCTCAATGTCGGGCTCGAGCGCATCGAGCCGGCCGGCAACTATGCACTGAAACTGTGCTTCGACGACGGCCACGACAGCGGCCTGTTCACCTGGGACTACCTGTTCGAACTGGCCACCCGCCAGGAGCAGCTGTGGGCCGACTACCTGGCCCAGCTCAGCGCCGCCGGCAAATCCCGCGACCCCGACGAATCGGTCGTCCGTCTGATGCTCTGAGCCTTCGGGCAAAGCCTCGTCGCAGAGCCTGCGGCCCTGCGCCCGCGGCTCAGGTTCGGCGGAGTTAGGGCGCGTTTTCTAATCTATCGCGGCATACTCCCGCGCCATTGACCGGCTTGCTTAACTTCACAAACTCGGGTAACCAAGGAACTGGCAGGTTCCCTGCATTTGGCTGCGCCAGGTGCAACGAAAGATGCGGACTCGATCCGCCCCCGGTAACCCGAGCAGTACCAGGCCCTGTGTCGCCGCGCGCGCCAACACGCCGGTATTCGTCTCAGGACAATGGAGCGTCGTAGATGAGTGACAAGAACAACGAAGACCTGAAACGCCAGGCCTCGGAAAACACCCTGGGACTCAACCCGGTGGTCGGCATTCGCGGCAAGGACCTCCTGACCTCTGCCCGCATGGTGCTGGCCCAGGCGCTCAAGCAACCCTTCCACAGCGCCAAGCACGTCGCCCACTTCGGCCTGGAGCTGAAGAACGTCATGCTCGGCCAGTCCGAGCTCAAGCCCGAGGACGGCGACCGCCGCTTCGCCGACCCGGCCTGGAGCCAGAACCCGCTGTACCGCCGCTACCTGCAGACCTACCTGGCCTGGCGCAAGGAACTGCACGACTGGATCGAGCACAGCTCGCTGTCCGAGCAGGACGCCAGCCGCGGCCACTTCGTGATCAACCTGATGACCGAGGCCATGGCACCGTCCAACAGCATGGCCAACCCGGCCGCGCTCAAACGCTTCTTCGAAACCGGCGGCAAGAGCCTGCTCGACGGCATGTCGCACCTGGCCAAGGACATGGTCAACAACGGCGGCATGCCCAGCCAGGTGAACATGGCGGCCTTCGAGGTCGGCAAGAACCTGGCCACCACCGAGGGTGCCGTGGTGTTTCGCAACGACGTGCTGGAACTGATCCAGTACAAGCCGATCACCGAGAGCGTGCACGAACGTCCGCTGCTGGTGGTGCCGCCGCAGATCAACAAGTTCTACGTGTTCGACCTGTCGCCGGACAAGAGCCTGGCGCGCTTCCTGTTGCGCAGCCAGGTGCAGACCTTCGTGGTCAGCTGGCGCAACCCGACCAAGGCGCAGCGCGAGTGGGGCCTGTCCACTTATATCCAGGCGCTCAAGGAAGCCATCGAGGTCATCTGCGCCATCACCGGCAGCAAGGACGTCAACATGCTCGGCGCCTGCTCCGGCGGCCTGACCACCGCCTCCCTGCTCGGCCACTACGCCGCCCTCGGCGAGCAAAAGGTGCATGCCCTGACCCTGCTGGTCAGCGTGCTCGACACCCAGCTCGACACCCAGGTGGCGCTGTTCGCCGACGAGAAGACCCTGGAAGCCGCCAAGCGCCGCTCCTACCAGGCCGGCGTGCTGGAAGGCAGCGACATGGCCAAGGTGTTCGCCTGGATGCGCCCCAACGACCTGATCTGGAACTACTGGGTCAACAACTACCTGCTCGGCAACGAGCCGCCGGTGTTCGACATCCTCTACTGGAACAACGACACCACGCGCCTGCCCGCCGCCCTGCACGGCGAATTCATCGACATGTTCCAGACCAACCCGCTGACCCGTGCGGGCGCGCTGGAGGTCTGCGGCACGCCGATCGACCTCAAGCAGGTCACCTGCGACTTCTTCTGCGTCGCCGGCACCACCGACCACATCACCCCCTGGGATTCCTGCTACAAGTCGGCCCACCTGTTCGGCGGCAAGTGCGAGTTCGTGCTGTCCAACAGCGGCCATATCCAGAGCATCCTCAACCCGCCGGGTAACCCCAAGGCGCGCTACATGACCAACAGCGAGATGCCGGCCGACCCCAAGGCCTGGCAGGAAGGCTCGACCAAGCACGCCGACTCCTGGTGGCTGCACTGGCAGAGCTGGCTGGCCGAGCGCTCGGGCAAGACCAAGAACGCGCCCACCGCGCTGGGCAACAAGAAACATCCGGCCGGCGAAGCCGCCCCGGGCACCTATGTGCACGAACGCTGATTCGGCGCAGTTTGCGCCACACTGCCTGCGGCACTGGGAGGTGCCGCTCGCCGCGACGCCGGCGAACCAGGCTCGCCCTGGTGAATCTGGGAGTGGCCGGGACGGTCGCCCCCAGCGTTTCAACTGATAGGGCCCGCGCGCATGCCGTCACCTTTCGTATTTCGCACCATCGACCTCGATGGTCAGACCATCCGCACCGCGGTGCGCCCCGGTAACGGCCAGCTGGTGCCGCTGCTGATCTTCAACGGCATCGGCGCCAACCTGGAGCTGGTGATGCCCTTCGTCCAGGCCCTCGACCCGGACCTGGAGGTGATCGCCTTCGACGTGCCCGGCGTCGGCGGCTCGTCGACCCCGGCCACGCCCTACCGCTTCCCCGGCCTGGCCAAGCTGGCGGCGCGCATGCTCGACTACCTCGACTACGGCCAGGTCAACGCCATCGGCGTGTCCTGGGGCGGCGCCCTGGCGCAGCAGTTCGCCCACGACTACCCGGAGCGCTGCAAGAAGCTGATCCTCGCCGCCACCTCGGCCGGCGCGGTGATGGTGCCGGGCAAGCCCAAGGTGCTCTGGCGCATGGCCAGCCCGCGGCGCTACGTGCAGCCGTCCTACGGCGTGCGCATCGCCCCGGACATCTACGGCGGCGCCTTCCGCCGCGATCCCAAGCTGGCCATGGCGCACGCCAGCAAGGTGCGCTCCGGCGGCAAGATGGGCTACTACTGGCAGCTGTTCGCCGGCCTCGGCTGGACCAGCATCCACTGGCTGCACAAGATCCGTCAGCCGACCCTGGTGATGGCCGGCGACGACGACCCGCTGATCCCGCTGATCAACATGCGCCTGCTGGCCTGGCGCATCCCCAACGCCGAACTGCACGTGATCGACGACGGCCACCTGTTCCTGGTGACCCGCGCCGAAGCGGTGGCGCCGATCATCATGAAGTTTCTCGAGGAGGAACGGCAGCGCGCGGTGATGCACCCGCAGCCCGCCCCGGCACGCCAGCATTGAGCGCACAACTGTAGTGCAAGGCTGTCAGATTGCTCGACAAGGAGGCCGCCGAGGCGCCTCCGCCTGATGCGCGCGGCTGTCTGGAATGCCCTTCCGGCGCGCTTGGTACAAGGCTTGCTGCGCAGCCTCGTACCTTGAAAGTCTCTACCAGGATTGACGACGGAGTGTTGCCCCATGCGAGACAAGCCCAATAGCGGCGCCCTGCCAACGCCTGCCACTTTCATGAACGCCCAGAGCGCCGTGGTCGGCGTGCGCGGCCGCGACCTGCTCTCCACCGTGCGCCTGCTCGCCGTGCAGGGGCTCAAGCATCCAGTGCGCAGCAGCCGCCACCTGCTCGCCTTCGGCGGCCAGCTCGGCCGCGTGCTGCTCGGCGATACGCTGCACAAGACCAACCCGCAGGACGCGCGCTTCGCCGACCCCACCTGGCAGCTCAACCCCTTCTACCGGCGCAGCCTGCAGGCTTACCTGGCCTGGCAGAAGCAGCTGGGCGCCTGGATCGACGACAGCGAGCTGTCGGCCGACGACCGCGCCCGCGCGCGCTTTCTCGCGGCGATCCTCAGCGACGCCCTGGCGCCGTCCAACAGCCTGCTCAACCCGCTGGCGCTCAAGGAGCTGTTCAACAGCGGCGGCAGCAGCCTGTTCAAGGGCATGCGCCATCTGCTCGACGACCTGCTGCACAACGACGGCCTGCCCAGCCAGGTCAGCAAGCACGCCTTCGAAGTCGGCCGCAACCTGGCCTGCACCCCCGGCTCGGTGGTGTTTCGCAACGAGCTGCTGGAGCTGATCCAGTACCGGCCGATGAGCGAGAAACAGTACGCCAAGCCGCTGCTGATCGTGCCGCCGCAGATCAACAAGTACTACATCTTCGATCTGTCCACCGACAAGAGCTTCGTCCAGTACGCGCTGAAGAACGGCCTGCAGACCTTCATGATCAGCTGGCGCAACCCGGACGCGCGGCACCGCGAATGGGGCCTGTCGAGCTACGTGCAGGCGGTCGAGGAAGCCGTCGACGCCTGCCGCGCGATCACCGGCAGCAAGGAGGTCAACCTGCTCGGCGCCTGCGCCGGTGGCCTGACCATCGCCGCCCTGCAGGGCCACCTGCAGGCCAAGCGGCAGCTGCGCAAGGTGGCCAGCGCCACCTACATGGTCAGCCTGCTGGACAGCCAGATCGACAGCCCGGCCATGCTGTTCGCCGACGAGCAGACCCTGGAATCGGCCAAGCGCCGCTCCTACCAGCAGGGCGTGCTGGACGGCCGCGACATGGCCAAGGTGTTCGCCTGGATGCGCCCCAACGACCTGATCTGGAACTACTGGGTCAACAACTACCTGCTCGGCAAGCAGCCGCCGGCCTTCGACATCCTCTACTGGAACAACGACAACACCCGCCTGCCGGCGGCGCTGCACGGCGACCTGATCGACTTCTTCAAGCACAATCCGCTCAGCCGCGCCGGCGGCCTGGAGGTCTGCGGCACCCCGGTGGACCTGGCCAAGGTCACGGTGGACAGCTTCAGCGTGGCCGGCATCAACGACCACATCACCCCCTGGGACGCGGTGTACCGCTCGGCCCTGCTGCTCGGCGGCAACCGCCGCTTCATCCTGTCCAACAGCGGGCATATCCAGAGCATCCTCAATCCGCCGGGCAACCCCAAGGCCAACTACTACGAGAACGGCAAGCTGACCTCGGACCCGCGCGCCTGGTACCACGATGCCCAGCACGTACAGGGCAGCTGGTGGCCGCAGTGGCTGGAATGGATTCAGGCACGCTCCGGCGAGCAGCGCGAGACCCTGCTGGCGCTGGGCGACCAGAAGCATCCGCCAATGGAGGCCGCGCCCGGCACCTACGTGCATATCCGTTGAAGGGCTGGCCGGCGCCGCGCCGGCCGCGTTATCGTCAACGCCTCCGCGCCACCGACAAGAAGACCGGATGAAAACCCGCGAGCGCATCCTGCACACCGCCCTGCAGCTGTTCAACCAGCAGGGCGAGCCCAACGTCTCCACCCTGGAGATCGCCAACGAGCTGGAGATCAGCCCGGGCAATCTCTACTACCACTTCCACGGCAAGGAGCCGCTGGTGCTGGAGCTGTTCGAGCGCTTCCAGGCCGAGATGGCGCCGCTGCTCGATCCGCCCGCCGAGGCGCAGCTGGACGTCGAGGACTACTGGCTGTTCCTGCACCTGATCGTCGAGCGCCTGGCGCAGTACCGCTTCCTGTTCCAGGATTTGTCCAACCTGGCCGGGCGCCTGCCCAAGCTGGCGCGCGGCATCCGCCACTGGCTGAACTCGCTCAAGCGCACCCTGGCCGCCCTGCTGGCGCGACTGATGGCCGAGGGACAACTGGTCAGCGACACCCGCGCCCTCGGCCAGCTGGTGGAGCAGATCACCCTCACCCTGCTGTTCTCCCTCGACTACCAGCGCATCCTCGGCAGCGACGGCGAGAGTCGCCTGGTGGTCTATCAGGTGATGATGCTGGTGGCGCCGCACCTGGCTGCGCCTTCGCGCTTCGCCGCCGAGCAACTGGCGCAGCGCTACCTGGACGCCTGAGCCGCGCAGAAACGCAAACGCCCGGCACTAGGCCGGGCGCTTGTGGTCCCGAGAAACTCAGGACGGGGTGGCAGGCGTCGCCGCAACGGCAGCCGGGGCC